>NZ_JBHHMJ010000453.1:0-44419 GCF_042136455.1 Stenotrophomonas sp. 3diitr2024 | reverse complement strand
AGCATCCCACCAGCGGTTGGCCAGCGCGGCGAACTTGTCCAGCTCGGCCTGATCGAAATTGGAGGAAGCGTGGGGGGCAGTCATGAGGGGTCCTTGCGGATGCAGCGGCTGGGCGGTGGCGTAGGGCATGGGCGTGGTTCTACAGGCGTCATGGAAGTCAGCGCGAGAAGCCGGGCACCGGGTCCTGGCTGACCGGCCCCAGCAACCACGATCCCCATTCGGGAAGATGCGGCTTGGCTTCGCGCTCGCCAGGCAGCGGCAGTTCGGTATTGCGTGCCAGCGGCTGCACCAGACGCGGGGTGACGATGATCACCAGCTCCTTGTCCTGGCGCTTGTAGTCGAAGTTGCGGAAGAACGAACCAATGATCGGCAGGTCGCCCAGCAGTGGAATCTTGTTGACGTTGGAGACGATGTTGGAGCTGACCAGGCCACCGATGACGAAGCTCTCGCCATCGCCCAGCTCGACCGTGGTATCGGCGCGACGGGTGGTGATCGAGGGAATCTGCACGTTGTTGAGCACGATCGCGTTGCTGTAGTCCAGGTCGCTCGCCTCCGGCGCCACCTTCAGCGCGATCCGGTTCGGCGCCAGTACCGTTGGGGTCACGGTCAGGCCGATGCCGAAGGGCTTGTAGGTGATGGTGGTGGTGCCAAGCCCCTGCGGCTCCAGGATCGGCAGCTCGCCACCGGCCAGGAAGCTGGCGCTCTGGCCGGACAGTGCCACCAGCGTCGGCTCGGCCAGCACGCGCGCCATGCCATTGCTCTGCAGCAGTTCGACATCGGCGTTCCACAGTCCCTTGGTCGAGCCGAACACCAGCCGGAACGCCGAGGAAATCGGCGACACGGCCTCGTTGCTGCTGTTGCCTTCCTTCATGCCGGGCAGCAGGCCGGTATTGCCAGGCAGGCCAGTGCCGGGCCGCGCGAAGCCATAGGCGAAGCCGCCGTTGCGGTTCTGGAAGTTGATGCCGATCTGCTTCATCGCGGTCTTGTTGAACTCGACCACCTTGACCTCGACCTGGACCACGCCCCCACTGTTGATGGTGGACGCATCGGCAAGCATGCCGTCCTTGCCCAGCGCCATCGCCGCAGTGCGCTGTTCCTGCATGTGCGTGAGCATGCTGTCGGTGCTTCCCTGCAGGAGGCCCTGCTGGTCCTGCTGGGTGAACACCAGCCCGGTACCGCCGGTGCTGGCAGCGCCCTGTACGGCGCTCTGCACCCTTACCGTCAACCGCTGTGGCTCGGCCTGTCTGCGGTGCCACAGCAGCAGGGTGGTGGTACCGGGCATCTTGCCGACCAGCAGCGCCTGGCGCTGCCCGCGCAGCATCACGATGTCGGCCACACCCGGGTCGGCAATGGCCACCCGCTCCAGGTCGGCCGGCAGGTTCCAGGGACGCTGCTCGCGCGCCTGCAGCACCAGGTCATCGGCGGCCACGCTCGTTGCCGGCGCCAGCAGCACCAGCAGCAGGGCCAGCCAGCGCTGGCGGAGGGAGAGGCGTGGACGGCGGCGACGTTCGGTCATGGATGCACTCGATGCAGGTCAAAGGGAGGCACGGGATGCGGAACTGTCGCCGCGGATGATCTCGATCCCCGACGCGCGCGGTGCACTGCGACGTGGCGCCGGCGCGCGCGACGGTGAATCCGGGGTGCCGCGTTGCGGTGCACTGCCACGTCCGGCCAGCGCGTCGCTGTCGATACCGGCAAAAGCGTGGTTCTCCGGCCGCTGCAGGGCGAGCTGCTGTTCGGCGTCGAGCCCACGCAGCGGGTCGATCACTCCGCGCGATTGCGGGAACAACGCCAGGTCGGGCAGGCCGGTATCGGCGGGATTGCGCAGGGCCAGGAAAAGCTTGCCCTGCTGCGCACCCAGCAGCAGCCGGTTGGCGTCGGCCACCGGTACCGCAAGCACCGCGCTGCGTGCGGGTTGCGGCGCTTCATTGCTGTTGCTGTGCGTGCTGCCACTTCCGGTGATGTCGGCAGCGCGCGGGTCGTTGCGGGAGTCGGCCTCGCTGTTGGAAGTAGTCTCTGTGGCCACCGGCACGATGTCCTGCTGGCCGTAGCTCAGGACGCGCAGGCGCGACAGCAGCAGGCGCGTCTGCGCGGCTTCGCCAGGGCTGTTGATGTTGGGCTGGGCGTTGCGGAGGTTGAGGAAGACGTCGACGAAATCACCGGGAAGGATGCGGTTGCCGGCACCGACCAGTTCGTCCACGGGCACGGCCAGTGCACGCTCGCCCGGCCGCAGCTGCAGCGAGAAGCCCTGAGCCAACGCGCTGCCGTTGATCACACTGCCTTCGGCAATGTCCTGCACCGGCACCTTGCCGGTCACGGCGGCAATGCTGGTAGCGGCGCCGGGGACGGGTGAGGTGCGCTGGGCCAGGCGCAGGCCGTTGGCGCTGATCGGCTCGCCCGCAGGCAGGCGTGCCACGGCTTCGACCACGGTGATCGCCTGCGTCTCGTTGTGAGCGACTGGTGCGACCGTTGCAGGTGCGGCGGGTTTGCGCCCGATCATGAAGGCGATCAGCGCCAGCAGCACGGCCAGGCCGATCAGGGCGACGGCAGCGATGCGGGTCAACTTGAGCATGGAACCGTCTCCAAAGTACCGATCATCAATTGCCGCTGCCGAGATCGAGCTGCGCGACCGCGACGCTGCGGATGGGGGCCTGCATCACCCACTTGTAGAGCGTGGCGGTGCCGGGCAGGAAGGGATGGTTGGCGTAGTCGTAGCTGACCGTCACGGTCATGCACTGGGCCGTGGCCAGACCGGCGCAGGGCGCCTGTGCCGACACCACGATGGCGTCGCTGCCCCCCGCGCTGCAGTCCACGTTCTGCCTGGAAAACTGCAGCAACCATTGCATCGAGGTGCGTGCGGCGACGCAGGCGGCTGTGCGTCGTTCGCTGGCGGTGCCGTAGCGCAGCGAGGCGCGCGCGCCTTCGGCCGAGGCGGTGGCCAGGGTCTGTTGCGCCGCCATGATCATCACCCCGGAGAAGGTGAACAGCAGCAGCGGCAACAGGCCGAGCATCAGCATCAGGGCGAACTCGATGCTGGCGACACCGCGTTGCAGGCGTGGGCTGCGGATGTTCATGGTGCACCTCCGTAGATGCTGGCCAGCACCCAGCCGATGGCGGCCAGTGCCAGGTAGGCTGCATAGGGAATGCCACGTCGTCCCTGGCGGGCGGCCTGCATGTCACGCAGCACCGGATGCGCTTGCCACTGCGTGCTGGTGCGATTGACCTGCATCTGCAGGTGACCGGGCAGCAGCACGCCCAGGCGGCGACCGGCCAGCACCAGCACGGCATGCAACCCAGCCGTGAGGCTCGCTACCAGCCAGACCGGCAGCAGCGCCTGCCAGCCCAGCATCAGGCCCACCACGGCGAAGAACTTCACGTCCCCGGCGCCCATCCAGCGCAGGGCATGGAACGGCAGCAGCGCCAACAGGCCGATCGCCGCGCCGGCCAGGTGGGGCAGCCACGGCTGGCGCGGCGCACTGAACTGGCCGACCACGATCACCGCAGTGGCGATCACGCATGCGGCGACCAGCCAGGTGTTGGGCACCCGACGGGCATACAGATCACTGATCGCGATCCGCAGGCAGACGCCGATGGCCAACAATCCCAGCACTGTCATCGCACACTCCATCGTCCGTCACTGGACGGTCTTCGCCTGGTTCCATGCGCCCCGCCGTCGCGGCCCTGCCGGCCGCGCGCGGTCGCCGCTCAGGTCGTCGAGCCCGACGCCTTGGTGGCCAGTGCGGAGAGGTTCTTGAACAGCGTTTCGAAGAACCCCTTGATCTGGTCGTTGCCGACCGCAATCAGGACGCCAGCGATGACGGCAGCCAGCAGCCCGTACTCGAGCGCGGTGACGCCGTCTTCTTCCTTCAGGAATTTGCGGATCGATGCGTTCATGACCAATGTCTCCCTCTACCTGTCTGCGGATGCAGTACACCTGCGTTGGGCGGTGGCCCGGCTCCGCCGGGATCGTCCGTGGGCCTCCGCGCGTCCTGGCGGAGGAGGCACGGCGGGACTGGCCCGCTGTGCTCAAGCAGGGTGATCGTTTCCAGGCGGGACATCGGCCGCACGGTCGCGACCGGACGGCCCGGGGCCGGTGGTCGAGGCATTCAGTGATGCGTGCGTGGTCATGCTGTCCCCCTGGGTGCGGCCAGATCAGATGGCCGGATCACCGTAATGTCGACTTTGCCTGAATGGCGGTTGGCTGCAACCGGAACCTATATGCAAATTCGGCAGAAACCCCGGAAGCCTGAAAATTTCAGATGGTTTCTGTGACGAAAATCCGTTCGCACGCAAAACGATTCATTGTCGTGCAGATAATGTGATTCGCTTTGTGGTCCATGCGAAAACCGTGCCAGCCGCTCCGACATTTTCTTCACTTGTGTATCCATTTTCATCATGCCGGGCCGCGGGTTTACCTTTGCCGATTATTGGGCATACTCGCATTCAAGCTCTTGCATTGATTTGTACGATCGCATCGACGCCGGCGCCGCCGGCGTGGCAACAGAAATGGATTCTGGATCGTTGTGCGCCCTGTCAGGCAGTGGGGGCCGCAGCGGATGGCGGATCAACGGGGGGACAACACTGTCATGGTCGATGGTGGGGTAGAGGACAGCGACGACAGCGGCCTTCGGTCCATAGACCTGGCCACGCTGAGCGGCGTGCTTCGCGTCTGTGATGTCGAACTGCTGCTGCTGGATGGCAACGGGCCACGGGCGGCGTTCGCTTCGCGCGTGCACGAGGAAGCCCTGTTCTGCAGCATCAGCTGCGGCTTCCATTGCCGTGGCCGTTTCATGCTGCCGCCGGACTGGGCGATGCTGGGGTACCTGCACGCCACCGATGAAACGATGAGCTGGTGCCACGGCGTGCCGCTCACGCCGGGCATGGCGCTGACGATCATGCCGGAGGGCATCAGTGAGTTCACCCTGAGCCCGGGCACGCACATGACCCTGATGCTGGTGCCGGTGGCCCGCGTCCAGCGCAAGCTGACCGAACTGAGCCTGCGCAGCACGCCACCTGCTGGCCAGGCACTTTCGCTGTTCAACCTGGCCAGCGACGCCACGCCGCTGGCGCGCCATTACCAGCAGCTGCACCTGCAGCTGGGACAGGGGGCAGGGCTGCAGCCGGATGAAACCGAGAACCTGCTGCATGAGCATGTGCAGGCCCTGCTGGGCGCCGGTGCGGCGGATCGCCCGGGCTGTACCCGTGCGCGGCGCACGCATTATCTGATCGCGCAGCGTGCAGAGAACTTCATGCGGCTCAACCTGCGTCGCAACATCTACATGAACGAGATCTGCGATGCCGCCGGCGTCAGCGAGCGCGGCCTGCGCTATGCGTTCGAGGACCTGTTTGGAACCTCGCCGAACCGCTACCTCTCCATGCTGCGCCTGTGCGCGGCCTGCCGCAGCCTGTCGATGGCAGACTCCAGCCGTCGCTCGGTGAAGGCGATCGCCCTGAGCTGCGGGCTGTGGGACCTGTCGCGCTTCGCTGACAACTACCGCAAGGTATTCGGCGAACTGCCGCGCGACACCCTGATGCGCGCACCCGCGCAGATCGGCCAACCGGCCTGATCCAGGCCCGGCAAGGGTTTTTGCGGTGTTTATGCCGGAATTGCGTATCCGCTTGCCGATCGTGTTGCCGCTTATGCATAGCCGGCTGCCGATTCCGGCCGTGGATTTGCCGGAATGCGCGATTGCCGTGCCGGATTGAAGTGCACCGCCCTCGTTGCAACCGCTGAAATGTCAGTCACCTGCCTAGCGGCAAGTCCACTGACATTCCAGTTGTTCGCCTACGGGGGAAATGCTCATGAACCGCATCTACCGGCGTGTATGGAACCGCCAGCTCAATGCTCTGGTTGTGGCCTCGGAACTGGCCACCGGCGACAGCGGCGGCAGCGCCGCACGCGATCCGCGCGCCTTCCTGCTGATGCCCACGGCCCTGGCGCTGGCACTGCTGTGTGCGCTGGCCAGCGGTCACGCTGGGGCCTCGGAAACCAATCAATCGCTGCGTGACCTGCAAGCACTCGCGGCAAAGTATGCGCAGCCGATGCCGGTCAAGGTTGACGCGGCAGTGGCCCTGGCTGCCGCCGCGCGGCAGGCGCAGAACAGCCCCGCAATCAGTGCGGATGCTCGTCTGGGCCTGCAGTTGAATACCACGTCGCTGCCGCAGGTATCTGACGTGTTGCCGGCCACCGTGCAGGTGAAGCTGGCAGCGAACACCGTGCCGAAGCAAGTGGCCGTGCCGGCGCTGGTGGCTGATGTCCGCGCCAATGTTGGCGTGGGCAACGCTGCGGCCAGGGCGGCACAGGTGGATGCATCGCTGGCTGCGCACGTCGCGCCCGGCGCCCAGGCGCCGCTGGGCGTCGCTGCCGATGCGCGCGCCAGGGCCAAGGTCGGCATCGCTGGCCGCCAGGTCGCTTCGATCGATACGGGTGCCCGGGCGGCCGCCGGCCTCAGCGGTGCAGCCGCCGGATCACTGCCTGGGCTGAAAGCCACCGTCGACGGCAAGGCCGACACGCATCTGGCGGTCGCTGGCCATCACATCGAAGGGCAGGGCCAGGCCCGGGCGACGGCGGCAGTCACGCTGCCGGCCAAGGAGGAGCTGCCGGGTGAAACCCATGATCGTGCCATCAGCGCCGCGTTCGATGCCGGCGTCGCCGGCAAGGTGCGCGTGCAGGCGCCGGACGGCCAGGAGGTAGTGGCCGATCGCAACCTGAAGCTGGCCGGACAGGCGACCGTCGCGGCGCAGCACAGCGCACTGGGCGTCGGCAACCTGGTGGGTGGTGCGGTGGGTGCTGTCGGTGGGACGCTTCACAGTGCCGCGGGTGCAGTTGGTAGCGCGGTGGGTGGCGCGCTGAACGGTACAGTCGGCACTGTTGGCGGCGCAGTGGGAGGCACGCTCAACAACACGGTAGGCGCAGTCGGCGGCGCAGTGGACGGTGCTCTGAACGGCACTGTCGGTACCGTTGGAAGTGCAGTGGGCGGCGCACTGAACGGCACCGCCGGCCAGGTCGGCAGCGCCGTGGGCGGCACGCTCAACAACACGGTTGGCGCAGTCGGTGGCGCAGTTGGTGGTGCTCTGAACGGCACCGTCGGCCAGGTTGGCGGCGCCGTGGACGGTGCTCTGAACGGCACTGTCGGTACCGTTGGAAGTGCAGTGGGCGGCGCACTGAACGGCACCGTCGGCCAGGTCGGCGGCGCCGTGGGCGGCATTCTCAACGGCACCACCGGCAGCCCCACCGGCGACCTGGGCGGCGTGCTGGGCAGCACGCTGGGCAGTGTCGGAAGCGCGGTGGGCAACCTGCTCAACGGCAATCTCAATGGCACCGTCGGCAACCTGGGCAGCGCCGTGGGTGGCCTGGTGGGAGGCACGCTGGGCAGCCTCGGCCTGACCCAACCCTCGGCGATTCCGCCAACCAGCCCGAAGGCGCCCGCGCCGGCCGATCCGAATGCTGGCCTGATCATCGGCACCGGTGGCCTGGTCGGCAATGTCGGCCAGCTGATCGGGCCGACCACCACCAGCCTGTTCGGCGGCAACGGCTACCTGAGCAACGGCAATCTCAAGCTCAGCAACGCCAACGTCATGCAGACCTATTCGACGGTCAATGTGCTGGGCCTGCCGGTAGTCAACCTGTCGCCGGTCGGCAGCACGCTCAATGGCCTGGGCGGCGCAGCCACGGGCGGCAGCTCGCACCTGACCCTGATCGGTGGCGTGACTTCCGACAGTTACATCTACAACATCAACAACGGCAATCCCGGTGGCCTGCTGGGCCTCCTTCTGCCAACCGACTCGCCGGCGTGGGCGGCCAAGTGCCTGGACATCGCGCTGGCCGATATTTCCTGCTGGGCGGTCAACGCGGCACAGGACTACCAGGTGTTGATGGGCGATGGCGCCTTCGCCAACGGGTCCAAGGAAGTGGTGATCGGTGCCAATGCACGCCATGAACTGCCGAAGGTCGATGCCAATGTCGCCTTCCCCGGCGATGGCGTCAACGATCCCAGCAATCCGACCGGCGTGCCGACGGCCGACTATGCCGCCCGCATGGGCCACTCGGTCGTCGTCGGTGACAGTGCCGTGGGCACCGCCAACGGACAGACCCTGCTGGGTGCCGAAGCCACTTCGAACCAGGCCAACTCGGTCGCGCTGGGTTACCGCTCCGCTGCACTGCGCGGCGCTCAGGCCAGCTACAGCGCGTACGGCCTCACCGCACCCCAGGTCTCGGCCGGCGAAGTGTCGGTGGGCACGGCCGGTGGCGGCGAGCGGCAGATCACCAACCTTGCCGCGGGCAGCGCCAATACCGATGCTGTCAACGTGGCCCAGCTGAAGGGCGCCATCAGTCTGATCGACGATGTGGCCTCCGCAGCGGTCACCTATGACCTGGACGGCTCGGGCAACCCGAACTATCGCCGGGTCACGCTCGGCGCAGGCACCGGCACCACCACCATCGGCAATCTTGCCGCCGGCGCGGTCACCGCCGGTAGCCTGGAGGCGGTCAACGGCGGCCAGCTGGCGGCTACCAACAGTGCCATCGCCAGTTTCTTCGGTGGTCGTGCGGCTTTCGATCCGGCCAGCGGCATCTTTACTGCACCGTTGTTCGAGATCAGCACGATCTCCACTGGTGGTGCCATCGCCAAGGGCCTGTATGAGAATGCCACCGATGCCTTCGCCGCAGTCGATGGCTCGCTGGTCAACCTCAATACGCAGATCACCGACATCCGCAACGGTGGCACCAAGTACCTGCGGGTGAACTCGACCGGTACCGAGGCGCTGGCCACCGGCGCCGACTCGATCGCGGTCGGTACCAACGCCCGCGCCACTGCCGCCAACAGTATCGCGGTGGGTGCCGGCAGCCTGGCCGACCGTGCCAACAGCGTGTCCATCGGTGCGGCCGGTGCCGAGCGCCAGGTCACCAACATGGCGGCCGGTACTGCTGCGACCGACGCGGTCAATGTTGGCCAGCTGCAGGCATCGGAACAGGGCGCGCTGCGCTATGACCTCAACGCCGATGGCAGTGTCAACTACGCCAGCGCCACGCTGGGCCAGACCGGCACGGCAACCACGCTGCGCAACCTTGGCCCGGGCCAGGTCAGTGCCACCAGCAGTGAGGCCATCAATGGTGCCCAGCTGTTTGCCGCCAACCAGGCGGTAGCCACCCATCTGGGCGGTGGTGCCGCGGTCGATGCCAACGGCGTACTGACCGCACCGACCTACTCGATCAACAACGTCGCCGCCAACGGCACCGTGACCAAGGGCAGCTACAACGATGTTGGCACCGCGTTCGATGCCGTCAGCAACTCGCTGGCCAACGTTGCCGACCAGACCGGCGAGATCGACAAGCTGGCCGTGAAGTACGACGTCGATGGCAGTGGCAACGTGCTCAACAGCGTGACCCTGACGGGTACCGGCACCGGCGCGGTGAAGATCACCAACGTCGCCGCCGGCAGCATCCTGGCTGGCAGCAGTGATGCCATCACCGGCGACCAGCTGTTCAGCACGAACAGCACCATCGCCACCTACTTCGGCGGCACCACCGCCTACAACGGCACCACCAACGTGTGGACCGCGCCGACGTTCAGCATCTCCAGCATCGCCACCGATGGCACCTTCACCAGCGGCGACTACAACAACGTCACCGCCGCCTTCACCGCTGTCGACGGCTCGCTGAAGGTCCTAAACCAGCGCATCACCAATGGCGGTGGTGGCAGTGCGTACCTGGCGGTCAACTCAACGGCGGCCGCAGCCACCGCGGCAGGTGCGGAAGCGGTGGCGGTCGGCCCGCAGGCCAGCGCAGCCGGTGCGAACAGCGTGGCGGTCGGCAACGGTGCCAGCAGCAGTGCCGGCAACAGCGTGGCGCTGGGTGCCGGTTCGGTCGCCAGCGTCGGTGCACAGAGCGGCTACACCGGCGCCTACGGGCAGACCGGTGCCAGCAATTCGGCCGGTGAGGTCTCGGTCGGCAGCAGTGGCAGCGAACGCAAGATCACCCACGTAGCCGATGGCTCGGACACCTATGACGCGACCAATGTCGGCCAACTGAAGAACGGCGTGAACTACGCCATCGACGAGTCGAAGAAGTACACCGACCAGAAGATCCAGAACATCACCAACGTGGCGGGCAGCTTCCGCGCCAACAACACCAACAACCTGGCCGATCCGTCCGCCAGCGGCGCCAACTCGGCCGCCGGCGGCGCAGGCTCCACCGCCGCCGGTGCCAACTCGACCGCGCTGGGCAATGGTTCGCAGGCGCAGGCCGACAACTCGGTGGCATTGGGTGCGGGTTCGGTCGCGAACCGGGCCAACACGGTCTCTGTCGGTGCCGCCGGTGCCGAACGCCAGGTGGTCAACGTGGCAGACGGCTCGCAGGCCACCGATGCGGTCAACGTGCGCCAGCTGCAGGCTTCGCAGCAGGGCACGATCCGCTACGACACCACGGTGAACGGCGCGACCAACTACAACAGTGTCACCCTGGGCAGCACCAGCAGCGGCCCGACCACGGTCCGCAACGTTGCCGCCGGCACCGCCGGTACCGACGCGGTCAATGTGGACCAGTTGAAGTCGGGCATGGCGCAGACCCTGGACTGGTCCAAGGCCTACACCGACGAGCGAATGGGCGGCTTCGAGCGCGACCTGCGCAAGACCGACAATCGTGCTTCGGCCGGTATCGCTTCGGCGATGGCCACCGCAGCGCTGCCGCAGCCGAGCGAGGCGGGCCGCAGCATGGCCTCGATCGCCGCCGGCAGCTACAACGGCGAATCGGGCGTGGCGGTCGGTATCTCCGGTGTCTCCGAAGGCGGCCGCTGGATCTACAAGTTCAGCGGTTCGACCAACAGCCGTGGCGAGGCCGGTGTGGCCGTCGGTGCCGGCATCCAGTGGTGATCCCCGCCGCCGGGCCGCACCCGCGGCCCGGCATCGCGGAAACGTCTACAGGGGGAACGAAATGAAACAGCATCGCATCGCCCGCGCCGGCCAATGTGCCGCCACGCTGGGCCTGATCCTGGGGATGGGCCTGCTGGCCGCCTGCCGCAGCCATGCACCGGCCGCCGACGGTCCTGCCGAAGCCACCGCCGTGCACTTCCCGGAGGCCTCCAGGGCCTCGCTGAAGGAAGGCATCTATCCCGACGTCGCCGACCTGCGCCGCTTCGCGCCGGGCATGAGCAAGCGGCAGCTGTACACGCTGCTGGGCACGCCGCACTTCAATGAAGGCATGTGGGGCGTGCGCGAGTGGAACTACCTGTTCAACTTCCGCACCGCGCAGGGCGCGGAGTACTTCACCTGCCAGTTCCAGGTGCGCTTCGACAGCAAGGGCATCGCGCAGGGCGGTTATTGGAAGCCGGAGTCGTGCGCGGCCGTGCTCGAACCGCCGCGGCCACCAGCGCCGCTGGCACCGGCACCGCTGCCGGAGCAGCCCCTGCGGCTGTCGGCCGACGCGCTGTTCGGATTCGACAGCGCGGTACTCAGCGCCGAAGGCCAGCAGGCGGTGCAGGGCATCCTGGCGCAGGTACGCGAGGCCGCGCAGGTGCAGTCGATCAAGGTAACCGGCTACACCGACCGCATTGGCAGCGCCAGCTACAACCAGGCACTGTCGCAGCGCCGCGCCGATGCCGTGCGCAACGCGCTGGTGCAGGGGGGCGTGCCTGCAGCCAGCATCAGTGCCGAAGGACGCGGTGCGGCCGAGCCGATCGTGCAGTGCGAGCAGCGCAACCGGCGCGAGCTGATTGCCTGCCTGGCGCCGAACCGGCGCGTGCAGATCGCCGGGATGGCACAGCCACGTTGACCTTCCTGCGCCGGGGCGATGCCCCGGCATCCCGAGTCCCCCCTGACCGCCGGCAGGCGTGGCAACGTCTCCCCCGTCGTCCACGCCTGCCTGCGGCTCAGGTTTCCAAACGGTGCACGCGATGAATGCCCAATTCCTGCCCCTCTCCATGAAGACGGAAGCTACGCTCAGCGTGTATGGCCAGCTCGGCAACCATGCCGTGGTGCGCATCCCCGGGCGGCGCCTGCCGGGCCTGATCCTGCAGGCCGATACCGTGGCCGGGTTCCTGGCCCAGCTGCAGGAAGCCCAGGCCTGCCTGCGCAGTGGCCGCGCACAGCGCACCGATGCCGAGCTGGACATGCTGATCGACGTGCTGCAGCAGTGGTATGCACTGATCGAATCGCGCCTGGCCGACGCCGGCGAGGCCCTCTAGCAAAAAAAGGGACGGAGGGGATTAAGTCGTTTCCGGCACAACCGGGGCATATGCGACTTAATCCCCTCCGTCCCCTTTTTTCAAGCGTGGGCGCGGATCAACCAACAGGCGGCATCCACGCGAACGCGGTCACCTTCGATGAACGGCGCGAATGCGGCCAGTGCTTTTTCGCGAAGCACTGCGGCGCGGGCTTCCGGCATCGATCGCAGGGCCAGTCCCAACGGTCCCAGGTGACCGACATAGGTCGGCAGGTCTTCGCGGGCGAGCGAACAGGGCAGGTCCACCGCAACCACTTCCACGTCATTCCAGCCGGCGGCCTGCAACAGGCGCTGCACGCGCTCGCCATCGGCAAAAGCGAACTGTCCCGGTGCGCCGGGTACGCGGGGCGGAAGATCCAGTTCATCGCCAATGGCGCGCTCGGCGGTGGTCATGAACGGATTCTCCCCGGCACTGCGCCACGCGATGAAGCGCAGCCCAGCGCCCGGTGTCGTGGCACGATGCAGGTTGGCGAACGCGGCCTGGCTGTCCTCGAAGAACATGACGCCCAGCCGCGACTGGATCCAGTCGAAGTGCGCGGGCGGCAGCGGATGGCGCTGCGCGTCTGCCACGATGAAGTCCGCGTCCAGTCCTGCCGCCTTGGCGCGCTGATGGGCCAGCGCCAGCATCGGCGCGGAGATGTCCAGGCCGGTGCAATGTGCCGCGGGACGCGCTGCGGCCGCGGCCAGCAGGCTGGCGCCGGTGCCGCAGCCGATGTCGAGCAGTTCGGTAACGGTCTCAGGAAGTTCGGTGACCAGCAGGTCAGCCATCGGCTGGAACAGGCCGTCAAGAACAGCCTGTTGCGCAACCCACGCCTGGCCGCCAGGGCCGTTCCACAGGGCGTACTGATCAATGGGAGATGTGCTGGCCATGGCCTTGCCTCGCCGGGTAGTTGCCCATAGCTTGGTGCTTGAAGGTCACTTGAGGTCAAGCCCGTGCGTGAACTGGATATCGGCGAGGTGGTCAAGCGCAGTGGCGTGCCGGCCTCGACCCTGCGCTACTACGAACAGCTGGGGTTGCTGCAGGCGCTGGGGCGCCGCGGCCTGCGCCGGCAGTACGACGCGCAGGTGCTGGAACGGCTGGCGCTGATCGGCCTGGGCCAGGCGGCCGGGCTGTCGCTGCAGCAGATCGGTGCATCGCTGCCGTCGCAGCAGGGGTGCATCTCACTCGACCGCGAGGCGCTGCTGGCACAAGCCGAGGTGCTGCAGCGGCAGATCACCCGGTTGCAGCGGGTGCGCCGGCACCTGCAGCGCGCAGCGGCCTGCCCGGAAGCGCAGGACGCGCGGCAGTGCGGTTCATTCCGCAAGCTGCTGCGGGCACAGCAGCGCATGACGGGTGGGTGAGAGAAGCGCATCCACGCATGGCGTGGATCTACTGCACCACGAACTCGGTAGATCCACGCCATGCGTGGATGAATCAATCGCGGGTACTGACTTCCCACGTGGCATGCAGCACGCCCGGCACCTGCTCCATCCGTGCCAGCACCACGTCCAGTTCATCGGCACTCACGGCCGTACTGACCAGCACCGCGATCACATCGGTAGGCGCGTCGGCATGCTCGACTAGCTGCACATCGCCCACCGGATACTGCGCCGCTTCCAGCGCATCGACCAGGCGCTCGCGCACCCGCGGCACGGCGTCGGCATCCACGCTCAGGCGCACCTCGTAGGTGGCTTCGGTCGCTGCCTCGTTGATCGGAATGCGGTTGATGGCATTCACCAACGGCCGCAGCAGGGTGTTGCCGGCGATGATCAACACGGTCAGCAGCACGCCCTCGGCCAGCATGTCCGCGCCGGTGCAGCTGCCGACCGCTGCAGAGCACCACAGGGTGGCGGCGGTGTTCAGGCCACGCACGTTCATGCCTTCCTTCATGATCACGCCGGCGCCGAGGAAGCCGACACCGGAGACCACGTAGGAGATCACCCGCACCGCCTCGGCGCTGCCGGCGATGCGCATGCCGAGGTCGACGAAGGCGGCGGCGCCGACCGCCACCAGCACATTGGTGCGCAGGCCGGCGGTGCGTTGCCGGTACTGGCGCTCGGCACCGATCAACGTACCCAGCACGAAGGCGGCCAGCAGGCTGACCACGGTGTCGGCGAAGGGACCTGCCTGGAAGGTCTCAATGAAGCGCATGGCCGGAGTCTACCCGGTCGAGGTGACAGTAGATCCACGCCATGCGTGGATTTCGAAAGTGCCAGAAGCGACTTAATCCCCTCCGTCCCCTTTTTGCGGGGTCAGTCGGTGTCGTCGACGCGCTCGCCCATCAGTTCGCGCTGGCGCTTGTCCAGCTCCTCGGCGTAGCGCTTGCGTACGAAGGCTTCGGACACCACGCCCAGCACCTGGCCGTCGGCGCCGACCACGGCCAATTCATCGGCCTGGGTCTGGTCGAAGCGCTGCATCACGCTGACCACGTCCGCGGACGGCGAAAGCGACACGTCACGGTTCTCGGCCAGCTCGCCAATCGCCGTCTCCGGTTTCACGCCGTCGCTGTAGACGCGCGGAATCTGCACGATGCCGGCGTAGTGGCCCTCGCTGTCGATCAAGATCACCCGGCTGCCCGAGCCCAGCGGGAAGCGCTGTCGGAACGCCTCGGCGTCAAGGTCGGACGGGGCGGTGGCCACGCCCTTGCGCATCAGTCGCCCGGCGTTGAGGTTCTGTACCCAGCCCACGTCGCGGGCACTCTTGATGGTCTCCCCGCGCAGGTGCATGCGCCAGGTCGAGAACGAATAACCAAACCACTGCCGTACCAGCGTGCTGGACACCAGCACCGCACTCATCACCACGCTGGTCAGCAGGAAGTCGTGGGTGCCTTCCAGTACCAGCATGGCCATGGTCATCGGCGCGCCGACCACGGCTGCGGCCAGCGCCGCCATGCCGGCCAGCGCGGCGGAGGTGGCGTCGACCACCGCCACGCCGGTGGCCATGGCCAGCAGGCCGGCGAACAGCGCGCCGACCAGGGTGCCCATGAACAGCGAGGCGAAGAACAGGCCGCCACGGAAGCCGAAGCCCAGCGAGATGCCCGAGGCCAGGCACTTCAGGGTCAACAGGCCGCCGATCCAGATCAGCGGCAGGTGCGTGGTCAGGTCCAGATGCAGCGCGCCGTGGCCGGACGACAGCACCTGCGGGCTGGCCAGGGCCAGCGGTATCAGCAGCAGTCCACCGACCACCGGCCGACCCCAGGCAGGCAGCGGGCTGCGCTTGACCGTGCCCTCGATCGAGGCGATCAGCCGCATGATGGCAATGCCGACCATCGCGCAGCAGCAGCCGAGCAGGCCGTAGATGGCGTAGTCGGCGGCGCGAACGTCGATGGTCGAGGCAGCGGGCAGCAGGTAGGCCTCGATGCCAGCCTGGTCGGCCACGAACGCGCCGGCCAGCGCAGCCACCGCCACCGGCGCCAGTGCGGCCGGGGTGTAGGCGCCGATGACGATCTCGAACGCATAGAACGCGCCCGCCAGTGGCGCACCGAAGGCGGCGGCGATGGCGCCGGCGGCACCGGCGCCGACCAGGATGCGCACGTCATTGCGGCGCAGGCGCATCACCCGGCCCAGCTGCGAACCACTGCCGGCGCCCATCTGCGTATACGAAGCCTCCAGACCCACCGAGGCGCCGCAGCCATTGGACAGCAGGGTCTGGGTCAGCACGATCAGGTTGTCGCGCATCGACATGCGGCCGCCATGCAGGGCATTGGCTTCCACCGCATCGAGCAGGGGCCGCTTGAGCCGGGTCGCGGCCAGGCTGACCAGGCCGACCAGCAGGCCACCCAGCGGCAGCACCAGCAGCGCGGTCCATGTCAGCGAGGGCAGGGAGCTCAGGCGCATACCGTCGTCCAGCCCATACAGCGTGCCCTGCAGCCAGCGCGCGATGCCCGACTGCAGCAGGGTCAGGTAGCCGGCGATCAAGCCGACCAGCAACGCCAGCGCGATGAACCACAGGTCGCTGCCACGCAGGCGCAGGCGCAGGCCCTGGAAGGCCAGATGCAGGCGCGATGGCGAAACAGGCAGTGACATGGTGGCGGCATGATACGCCGCCACCGTGAGCGCCACCGTCACTGCATCGGGCGGTTATGGCCTCAGAAGCGGTAGCGGCCCTGCACGTAGAACGTGCGCGGCGCGGCCACCATGCGGCCGGCGTTGCCATCAACGTTGCGGGTGTACCAGCGCTTGTCGGCCAGGTTGTTCACGCCCAGCGCAATCTCGCTGTCGCCCAGGCCCGGCACCTGCCAGGCCACCTGCGCGTTCCACAGGCGCACGCCCGGCACGCGGCCCACGCGCGCATCGGCGGTTTCTTCCCAGGTGTTGGCGGCATCGGAGAACTGGCCGCTCTGGTGGGTGCTGGAGACATTGAAGGTCCAGCCGGCCAGTGCGTAGCGGGCGCCGACGCTGTCGGTGTCGCGCGAGTAGAACGGCACGTCCAGGCCACGGTTGTCGCCCGACTGCTGGATCGCCTTGGTCCAGGTGTAGTTGGCGTACAGCTCCAACCCGGCCAGCGCACTGTCCTCGGCGAAGTGGTACTCCAGTGCACTCTCCACGCCCTTGTGGTCGGTGGCGCCGATGTTCTGGAAGGTCGGCGGGGTGATTCCCGGCACCTGCAGGATCTGGTTGTCGAAGCGCATCTTGAACACGGTCACTTCCGCGCGCAGGGCGCCGTCCTGCCAGCGCGCGCCCAGCTCGGTGGTCCTGGCGATTTCCGGGTTCAGCGGGTTGTTGGCCGTCTGCGAATTGAGCTGGATGTTCTGCACCGGCCCGAACGAGGTGGTGTAGTTGCCGAACACGGTCAGCTGCGGAGTCAGCAGATAAGCGATGTTGAGCGAGGGCAGAGCCTTGTCGTTGCGGCTGCTGAAGGTCGCCGCGCCACCGGTCTGGCGGCGGTCCATGTCGATCCACTCCATGCGCACGCCCGGGGTGATCCGCCACTGGCCGATCGCGATGCGGTCGTCGATGTAGAAGGCGTGCGCGTCGGTGGCGTTGTCGAAGCGGGTGGTGGCACTGGCCGCGCCGGTGCGGCGGGCGACGGTGTAGCTGCGGTCGTTGCCGCGCTCGCGCAGGAAGCGGTAGCCGGCGGTGATGTCATGCATCGCGCTGCCCCAGTGCAGGCGCTGGGTATAGCGCGGCTCGATGCCGAGCACGCGGTAGTCGCGCGGCTGCACGGTCAGCTGGGTGTTGGCGGCGTTGATCAGCGAGCTGGCACGGGTGCTCTCGTTGTAATAGGCCAGCACCTCGAACTCGCTGTTGGCCGACAGCGTGTTGGTGTAGCCCAGGTCGACGCCGGTGCGGTGGCCCTTCCAGAAATCGGTGGGGCGGGTGTTCTGGAACGGATCGGCCTCGTACTGGTTGCGGGTCAGGCCGCCCGGGGTCAGCGAGCGCACATCGTAGTAGGACAGCTTGGCGCGCAGTTCCTGCTGCGCATCGATGGCGTAGGCGAACTTCAGCGCGAGATCATTGAAGCGGTCATCGCTGCCCCGGCGCCAGCCGCGACCATCCTGGCCGGAGTACAGCAGCGCCGCGCCCAGGCCATTGTCGCCGGTACCGCCGAGGAAGGCGTTGTACTGGGTGCTGTCACCGCCGCCGTGGTCGTAGGCGGTGTAACGCACGCCGGCTTCGCCGTGCAGGCCGGCCTCGGTGGGAATGGAGCGGGTGCTGAAGTTGATGATGCCGCCCACGTTCTGCGGCCCGTAGCGCACCGCGCCGCCGCCGCGCACCACGTCGATCGACTCGATGTTGGACAGGCTGGTCGGCGCGAACGACAGCTGTGGCTGGCCATACGGCGCCACCGCCAGCGGCACGCCGTCCAACAGTACGGTCGAGCGCGGCGAGTAGCGCCCGGTGAGGCCGCGCACGCCGATGTTCAGCGACACCGAACTGCCTGCGGTGCCGGAGTTGTCGGTGACTTGCACGCCGGGGATGCGGCGCATCGCATCGCCGAGGCTGGCCGCGCCGCTGGCCTCGATGCGCTGGCGGTCGACCACGGTGCGCGCGCCGGCGAAGCTCTTCACGCTGTCATGCAGGCCGGTGCCCAGCCAGCTGCCCGAGACCTGGATGCTGTCCAGCGTGGTGGCGCCGTCCTGGGCGAAGGCGGTGGCGGCCGGGAGCAGGCACAGGGTAAGGGCGGCGGCCAGCGGCAGGCGGGCCGGTTGCAGGGCAGGGATGGGCATCGGTGCGGGCTGTGGACGGCGGTAAATGAGAATTATTGCTGATTCCATTCGTCAATGGAATGCGCCGCCGGTTCACGCTGTTCCCCCGGTGGTAGAGTGGGCGATTGCTTCCTGACTCGCTGAGATCTGCCATGTCCCAAGCCGCCTTCTACCCCGTCGGAACCCCTGGCCAGCCGTGGGGAGCGGCGGAACGGGAGACGTGGCGTGGCCGCCAGCAGCGCCTGCGTCGCTATGACGAGGAAGTGCTGCCGCGCATCGAGGCGCTGGCCCCGCGCTTCGACAAGGTGGCCTATGGCCAGCTCGACTACGCTGGCGAGACCTACACCCTGTTCGCCCTGCGCAGCCGCGATTGGAACCCGGCGCTGCCGGCTGCCCTGGTTACCGGTGGCGTGCACGGTTATGAGACCAGCGGCGTGATGGGCGCGCTGGAATTCCTCGAAAAGCACGCCGCCGACTACGCCGGCAAGGCCAATCTGCTGGTGGCACCGTGCGTGAATCCGTGGGGCTTCGAGCGCATCAACCGCTGGAACTTCGATGCGATCGACCCGAACCGCAATTTTCGTGTCGACGGCCCGGCCCGCGAGTCGACCGCGTTGATCGAGCTGATCGCACCGATCAAGGGTCAGTTCGTGCTGCACATCGACCTGCACGAGACCACCGACAGCGACGAGAGCGAGTTCCGCCCGGCGTTGGCCGCGCGTGACGGCAAGCCGTTCGAACCGGGCCTGATCCCCGATGGCTTCTACCTGGTGGATGACAGCGAGAACCCGCAGCCGGCCTTCCAGCAGGCGGTGATCGCCGCGGTGGAGAAGGTCACCCACATCGCGCCGGCTGACGACAAGGGCGAGATCATCGGTTCGCCGCTGGTGGCCCACGGCGTGATCGAATATCCGCTGGTGAAGCTGGGACTGTGCGCGGGCATCACCGGTGCGAAGTTCACCACCACCACCGAGGTCTACCCGGACAGCTCCCGGGCGACCCCGCAGCAGTGCAACGACGCGCAGGTGGCTGCGGTGTGCGCGGCACTGGATTACGCGCTCGCCCATCGTTGACCCCTTTTTCACCCCAACGCGTCGGCCCACCACAGTGCGGCCGGTCCCGGCGGCGCGTCGCGGCGCCAGAGCAGGTCGCTGTGGATGCGCCGCGGCCAGCCGGGCAGCGTCAGTTCCACCAGTCGCCCGCGGTCATAACGCTGCACCAGTGCCCGCGGCAGCTCGGCCCAGCCGATGCCGTCCTCGGCCATCTCCATCACCATCAGATAGTCGGTGGCGGTCCAGGCCAGGCCGGTGACGATGTGGGATTGATCGACCTCCGCACTCAATCGCACCTGCCGGTGCCGCGCCAGCTGTGCGGCGCTGCGACGGCCGGCGCTGGCCAGTGGGTGCTCGCGCGCCACGTACACCGACAGTTCGCTGTGATGGGCCAACGGCCGGGCCATCAGGCCATCCGGATAGCTTTCCTGTTGCGGCAGCAGGCCCAGCGCGGCGCGGCCGCTGCCGACCAGCTCCAGCACGTCATCGCCTTCGGCATCCAGCCATTCCAGTTCGATCTCCGGGAATGCTTCGGCAAAGCGCTGCAGCACGCGCTGCCCCGGATCGAGCTGGTACACGTCGGAGAACACCACGGTCAGCCGCGCTTCGACCGGCGCGGCCAGGCGCACACTCAACTGCTGCAGGCGGGCATCGGCGGCGAGGATTTCCTGGGCATGGCCGAGCACCTGGCGCCCGGCCTCGGTCAACCGGGGGTAGCGCCCGCTGCGGTCGAACAGGCTCACCCCCAGGTCGGCCTCCAGATGGGCAATGGCGGTACTGACCGTTGACTGGGTCTTGCGCAGGCGGCGCGCCGCCGCCGAGAACGAGCCCAGCGCGGCGGCTTCCACGAAGGCCTGCAGGGATTCAGGGGAATAGGGCATTGATCCATCGCTCCTGTCGATGGGATCTATTTTGATACCACCGTAAAAGGCGATGATACTGGCCGTCGTCGCCCCTGTCTGCGGGGCGTTCCGGACCCTCCACGCATGCCGTGGACCCATTGAAGAGGCGGCGCGGTCCCCGCCCTGCAAGGAGCTTCACATGTCCCGTACTGTTCCCGCCCGTGGCGCGCTGGCCGCCTGGGCCTGCCTGACCGTGGCGATCATCGCCGAGGTGGTCGGCACCTCGTTCATGGCCCATGCCGCCCGCGACGGCGGCTGGAGCGGCTACCTGATCATGGCCGGCGCACTGGCGCTGTCCTACTTCTTCCTGGCGCAGTCGGTGCGCCGCATCGCCGTGGGCGTGGCCTACGCGGTGTGGGAAGGCCTTGGCCTGACCCTGCTGACCGTGGTCGGCCTCACCGTGTTCGGTGAAAGCCTGTCGCTGCAGCAGCTGGCCGGCCTGATGCTGGCCGTGGCCGGCATCGTCTGCGTCACCCTCGGGGAGGCGCACTGATGAATACCCTGGCCCTGTTTTTCGTGATCTGCTCGGCGCTGACCGACGTCGCCGCCAACATGATGGTGGCCAAGTCGGAAGGTTTCCGTCGTTGGCGCTGGGGCGTCGGTGCGATCGTCCTGGTCTGGATCGCCTTCGCCCTGCTGGGCCAGGCCGTACGCTACATGGATCTGGCCACGGCCTATGCGATGTGGGGGGCGATCGGCGTGATCGGCACCGCCACCTGCGGCCGCCTGTTGTTCGGTAACCGCCTGCGGCCGATCGGCTGGGTTGGCATCGCCCTGGTCACGGCGGCGGTACTGCTGCTCAGCACCGCCAAGTAGCAGCACGCCCGGTCGCGAGCGGGGCGGCGATGATGCAGCGATTTGCGAAGTCGCCCGCGCTCATCGACACTGCGGTTTTCCACATGGAGTGCCCGCATGTTCAGCCACATCACCGTAGGAACGAACGACATGGATGCCGCGCGTCGCTTCTACGACGCCCTGTTCGCTGCGATGGCCGCGCGTGCGGGCGTATTCGACGAGAAGGGACGGCTGCTGTACTTCAAGGATGGACGGATGTTCGGTGTAACCGCGCCGATCGATGGGCAGCCAGCGTGCCATGCCAACGGTGGCACCATCGGTTTCAGTCTGGGCAGTGCAGAGGCCGTGCGTGCCTGGCAGGAAGCTGGAGTGGCTCACGGTGGTACCGCCATCGAAGATCCGCCCGGCGTCCGCAACATGTCCGGTCGGCAGGTGTTCCTGGCCTATCTGCGTGACCCGGATGGCAATAAGCTGTGTGCGGTGCATGTAATGTCGTGATCGGACAGGATGCGCGTGGCCGCGCCGCAGGCGGTGCGCGCGGCCCGCGCAAGCAAGGGTGCGTCGCAGCGCGCGCGTGATACCACGGAATGAGCGGACGGGCCTGCGACCACAGGCCGCAACTTCATGCTCTGTCCACTGCGGTTCAGCCAGAATCGGTCGGCTAACCCTTTGATCTACCGGAGAACGCCGCCCCATGGAAGTACTGGAGCCGCAACAATCCCCGGTGCGCACCCTTCGGCCTGTGTTCGCCTTCGCGGCGATCGTTGTCGTGGCGTTCGCGCTGTTCGTCAGCCTGTTCCCGCTCGGCGCGGGCCGCCTTCTGCTCAAGGCACAGGACTGGGCCGCCCTCAACGTCGGCTGGTACTACCTGCTGGCCATGACCCTGTACCTGGTGTTCGTGGTGGGCGTGGCGCTGTCCAAGTACGGAGGCATCAAGCTGGGTGCCGACCATGACGAGCCGGAGTTCAGTTACCTCTCATGGGCCGGCATGCTGTTCGCCGCCGGCATCAGCATCACCCTGTTCTTCTTCTGCGTATCCGAACCGCTGACCCACTACCTGCAGCCGCCGCAGGGCGATCCGGCCGCAGGCGAGGCTGGCGCGCGCCAGGCCATGCAGCTGCTGTTCCTGCACTGGGGCCTGCACGGCTGGGGCGTGTTCGCGCTGGCGGCGATGGCGATGGCCTACTTCGCCTATCGCCACAACCTGCCACTGGCCCTGCGCTCGGCGCTGTACCCGCTGATCGGCAAGCGCATCAATGGCCCGATCGGCTACACCGTGGATGCGCTGGGCATCGTCGCCACCGTATTCGGCATCGGTGCCGACATGGGCTTCGGCGTGCTGCACCTCAATGCCGGCCTCTCGCACCTGTTCGACATTCCGCACTCCAACCTGGTGCAGATCATCCTGGTGGTCAGCATGATGGGCGCGGCCGTGGCCGTGGCCGTGTCCGGCGTCGAGAAGGGCGTGCGCTGGATGGCCAACATCAACATGCTGCTGGCGATCGCGCTGGTGCTGTTCATGCTGTTCGCCGGGCCGACGCAGTACCTGTTCAGCACGCTGATGCAGAACCTGGGCGACTACCTGGGCAGCGTGGTCGGCAAGAGTTTCGATGTGTACGCCTATGGCGGCCGACCGGAATGGCTGGGCGGCTGGACGGTGTTCTACTGGGCCTGGTGGATCGGCTGGGCACCGTTCGTCGGCCTGTTCATCGCGCGCATCTCACGTGGCCGCACCATCCGCGAATTCGTGTTCGGGGTGCTGCTGATCCCGCTCGGCTTCACCCTGGCCTGGCTGTCGATCTTCGGCAACAGCGCGCTGGACCAGGTGCTCCACCACGGCCAGCAGCAACTGGCGCAGCTGGCGGTGGATGACCCACCGACCGTGTTGTATGCACTGCTGGATGGCTACCCCTGGAGCCGCGCGGTGATCACGGTGACAGTGCTGGTCAGCTTCATCTTCTTCGTGACCTCGGCCGACTCGGGCGCGGTGGTGTTGTCCACGCTGTCGTCGCATGGTGGATCACCCGAAGACGATGGTCCGCGCTGGCTGCGCGTGTTCTGGGGCACAGTGATTGCGGTGCTGACCGCAGGGTTGTTGCTGGCCGGCAGCATCGATGCATTGAAATCGGCGGTGGTGCTGGCATCGCTGCCGTTCTCGGCGATCCTGCTGCTGATGATGTGGGGCCTGACCCGCGCGTTCAGTGACGAGTCGCACCGCAAGCGCGCGCTGCAGTACCGGCCGTCGCCGTTGATCGGAGACGATCGCCATCATCAGGGCTGGCGCCAGCGCCTGAGCCAGGCCATGCACTTCCCGGTGCGCGACCAGGTCTACCGCTTCATGGATGACACCGTGAAGCCGGCGATGGAGGCGGTGGCCGAACAGCTGCGCGGGCAGGGTTGGGATGTATCCACCCGCTTCGAGGCTGGCGACATGGAGCTGACGGTGAACCACGGCGAGCAGCAGGACTTCCTGTACCGGGTGATCCTGAGCGGCTACCTGACCCCGTCGTTCGCCGCGCAGCAGCTGCGCAACCAGCGCTACTACCGCGCCGAGGTGCACCTGTTCGAAGGCAGCCAGGATTACGACCTGGTCGGCTACAGCCGCAAGCAGATCATCAACGACATCATCAGCCAGTACGAACGGCACCTGCAGTTCCTGCACCTGAGTCGGTGATGGTAGTGCCGGCCGCTGGCCGGCAACGCGAACGGGGCGGCGCATCATCGCCGCCCCGTTGGCGCATCAGAACCGGTAGCGCGCACCCAGCGAGACGAACTGTCCGCGAAGGTTGTACTGGCTGATGTCGAAGCCGTTGGAACCGCCAGCCGGATCGAACGGCGGATCCTTGTCGGTCAGGTTCAGCACCGACAGCGACAGCGTGGTATTCGGAATTCCCTCGTACGCCACGTAAAGGTCCAGCTGGTGATACGGCTTGACGCGGTTACGCAGCCCCGGATTGCTGGTCGCCGTCGCCACGCGCTGGTCGTAGCCGCTCACGTACTGCAGGCTCAGCGTGCTGCTCCAGTCGCGCACCGCCCAGTTCAATGAGGTGGTGCCGCGCGTACGCGGCAGTGCGCCGTGGCGGTTGTTGCCGGCGCCTTCGTACGGCGCCTGGCCGGCTACCAGCGGCTGCTTGAAGCTCAGCAGGTGGGTCCAGCTGCCGGCCACGGTGAAGTTGCCCCAGCCGTCGGTACGGAAGGTGCGGCTGGCGTCCAGGTCCAGGCCGGAGGTGGTCAGTTCGCCCTGGTTGGCGTACTGGTTGGTGATGAACTGGATGCGTCCCTGCGCGTCACGCTGCACGCGACCCGGGAACAGCGTCGGGTTGTCGACGATGAACTGCGCGCTGTCCGGCTTGACCAGGTTGTCCTGCTCGATGCGGTACCAGTCCAGGCCGATGCTGGTGTCGCCATCCGGCGACCACACTGCACCCACGTTGAAGTTGCGCGAGCGCTCGGCCTTCAGGTCCGGGTTGCCGGTGCGGATGTTGGTCACGCCACGGCTGCCGCCCGGTTGCAGGGGGTCCAGCGGATCGATCACCGAGCCGTAGCTGACGGTCTGGCCCGGCGCGATCTCCGGCAGCGACGGTGCACGGAAGCCGCGCGAGAACGAGCCGCGCAGCAGCAGGCTGTCCAGCGGCTGCCAGCGCAGCGCCACCTTGGGCGAGAACGCTTTGCCGAAGTCATCGTAGTGATCGCCGCGACCGGCTACCTGCAGTTCCAGGGTGCGATGCAGCGGCACGCTCAGTTCGGCGTAGGCGGCGCTGACCTGGCGCTCGCCGTTGACCACGTTGATCGCCGGGCGCAGTTCGGTGCCCGACAGCACCTGGGCACTGGTGCGCGCATCCAGCGATTCCTTGCGGAACTCCGCGCCCCAGGCGAAGCCGACCGCACCGGCGGGCAGCTCCCACAGCGAGGTCGAGGCTTTCAGGTTCAACGCGTGCAGCTTGTACCAGCCTGGCCGCTTGGTCTGCAGACGCAGTGCATCCAGCGCGCCCGGCGTGGCGGACGGGTTGAGGAAGTTGTAGCTTCCGTCGCGCAGGATCTGTTCGAACGCATAGCGGTTGACGAAATTGTCGACGTACTCGCGCTGCGCACTTTGCGAGGTCAGCGCCGCGACTTCCCAGTCCCAGCGTTCACCGCTGCCGCGCACGCCCGCCAGGGCACGGTAGAACACCTGCGTGTTGTCCTTCAGGCGCGGGCCGAGATCGAAGAAGGTGTACTCGAACGGCAGCGGCGTGCTGCCCGGGTTGTTCGGGTGGCCGACCGGCAGCACCGCCGGCACGTCAATCAGCGTGCCGGTGGCCGGGTTGTACGCGCGCAGGCCGGGGCCGACGGTCAGCGGCGCGCTGAAGATCTGGTCGGCCTTGTTGTGGCTGTACAGCACATCGGCGAAGGCCTCGACGCTGCCGTTGAAGCGGTAGGTTGCACTCAACGAGGCCTGCAGGCGCTCGGCGCCGGGTTGCAGGGTCTTGAACGGCTGCGCATTGAAGGCGCAGGCCTGGCCGGGCAGGGTACTGCCGAAGTCGCTGTACGGGCGCAGCTGGCTGCCCTCGGGGCAGTTGGCGAACGGCTGCGGTGCACGTGGGTTGGACAGCCAGTTGCCACCGGCGGTGGACCAGCCGGCCAGGCGTCCGCCGGGCTTGTCGCGGAAATCGCCGCTGCGGGTATAGGCGCGCTGGTCGGCGTCGAGGCGATCACGCTTGAGCAGGTCCAAGCCGAACAGCACGTTCCAGCCCTGCTGCTCCAGGTCGCCGAAGCCGGCCAACAGGTTGGCCTTGCGTTCGTTCAAGCCGCCTTGGGTGGCGGTACCGAAGCCGCCACCGACTTCCACGCCCTGGAAGTTCCTGCGCAGGATGATGTTGATGACCCCGGCGATGGCATCGGAACCGTACACCGCCGAGGCGCCGTCCTTGAGCACTTCGATGCGCTCGACCGCGCTGATCGGCAACGCGTTGAGGTCGACGAACGTGTCCTGGGTATTGAGTGCGAAGCCGAAGTTGGACACGCGGTAGCCGTTGACCAGCACCAGCGTGTTCTTCGGTGACAGGCCACGCAGGCCGATCGAGGCAGAGCCGGCGGCGAAGCTGCCCGTGTACTGCTCGTCGAAGCTGTTGCCGGCATTGGCCGACAGATTGCGCAGCACGTCGGTGAGTGTTGAACGACCGGTCTGCTCGATCTGTTCGCGGCTGACGATCTGCACCGGGTTCGGCCCGGCGGTATCGCTGCGCTTGATGTTGGAGCCGGTCACCAGCACGGCGCCGAGGGTGGTGCTGTCCTTGCCGGCATCGGTGGTTTCAGAGGCGCTGGCGGTGCCAGCAGTGAGGCCCAGCGCGATCGCGCCGGCAAGCAGGTTCAGGGTGGTGCGGTACATGGAAGCGGCAACGCCGAACGGGGGAGGAGCCGTCAGTACCGCATGCAGGTACCTGCGCCTTCCAATGACGAAAGCGCATTCAGTTATACATCACAGGTTCTTAACGACCGGAGCAGGCAGCGGCGGACCGTATCCGGGCGCCGCTACTGCATTCAACCCCGATCCATTCAATCGACTGGGTGAATTATCAGGTCGGAGACGAAAATCCAGAGGCTGTCCGGTATGTCGTTGTGGCAAGCAAGCCCCATATCCGTGATGCTTTCAGGAAACTGGACCAGCACCCGCATGCCACGTTGATGCCTGGTCATGGAAGTCTGGGATTCCTCAAGAACAATGGTCCCGTTGGTACCGATCAACCTCCAGTAGTCTTCGGAGGGCCGAACATCGTCAGGAGGGGATTTGCTCCCGAGAAAGGTCGCCAGCAGCACCTTCCGACCATTCATTCCGCTCAACGTGATTCCTTCTTCAGCAAAGACGATGTAGACATTATCCATTGGGATGACGGCGGCGCGCGGCGCCGCCGGATCCAGTGCCTAGCATCACGGCCGCAGCAGCACCTTGCCATTGCGTCCCGACCCAGCACCGGCCTTCGCTGCCTGGGCGATATCGTCCAGCGCGAAGATCTGCTCCACCGGCAAGGTCAGTTCGCCGCTGGCCGCACGCTTCAGCAGCTCACCCACCAGCCGGCGCTTGTCTTCCACCGCCATCGCCTGGCTGACCTTGCTGCCCCAGAAACCCTTCACCGTGGCCTCCTTGTAGATCAGGCCGCCGGCTGGAATGTGCATCGGCTCGCCACTCATCACGCCGAACGACACCAGCGTGCCGTGGTGGCCGAGCAGGTCGACCAGGTCACCGCTGGCATCACCGCCGATGGAATCCACCGCGGCCGCGGCCTGTGCTTCGCCGGTCGCTTCACGCACGCGATCCTTCCAGCCGTCCACCGAGGTGTCGAATACATGATCGATGCCCAGCGCCTGCAACTGCGCTACGGCCGCGGCATTGCGCACCAGGTTGGCCACGTGCACGCCGCGCGCCTTTGCCAGCATCGCCAGCGACTTGCCGACCGCGCCGTTGGCGGTGTTCTGCACGATCCACTGGCCTGCTTGGACGTGCAGGAATTCCAGCAGCATCAGCGCGCTCAGCGGCATCGCGATCAACTGTGCGGCCATCTCGTCCGGGATCGCCTCCGGCATCGGAATCACCATGCGTGCCGGTGCGACGAAGGCCTCGGCCCAGGTGCCGTGCACCGAGGCGGCGGCCACCCGCTGGCCGATCTGCAGGCCGTCCACGCCATCGCCGAGTGCATCGACCACGCCCAGTGCTTCACTGCCACCGATCGCGGGCAATGTCGGCTTGTACCCGTAGAGGCCACGCACGGTCAGCAGGTCGTGGTTGTGGATCGAGGCCAGCACGGTGCGGATGCGCACCTCGCCGGGGCCAGGCTCGGGCAGGGCGGCATCGGCAATGGCGAGGACGTCGGCCGGGTTGCCGAAGGAGGAGTACTGGGCAGCGCGCATGGGGCGGTGTTCCGGGGAAAGTGGATGTTGTACCGAACTGGGGACGCAGGGCATGTCGACAAGGCGTCGCCGCTGCAACACGGCATCCTGCGACTGATCGTCGCGGCATGTCGTGATTACCGCATCTTGTGTTGACGGTGCGCGTCATCCCCACTATGTTGTGGCCGTCACTCCCGGTCAGCCGCCGCCGCCGGACATGTAGCAAACGTCCCGCGGCCCGCCCCTGAAGGCTTGCCGTGTCGACGCGGCCGCCATCGTGCGGACGCAGGTCGCCCCCCACGGCCCGGATACCGGCCGCAGGCGCAGGCAGATGCCGACGACCTACGTTCCCGCACCCTGGCAATCCACCCGTTCGCCCCGTGCGCCGGTATCGCGTCCAGGGCCGCCATGGCATCGACCGCCAATGCGCGTGCGAGCCTGGAGTTTCACCACCATGACCGACAGTACCTTCCGCGTGGCCGATCCGGCCGGCGCTGGCGACGCTTTGCGCGCTGGTGGCGTGCGCGTGCCGACCTGGATCACCAAGGAGGCCGGCAACCGCCGCCTGCCGTTCGACGCCGAGCGCCTGCAACGCAGCATCGACGCGGTGCATGCCGAGTTCCCGCAGCTGGATGTGAGCGACTACCGCCGCGTGGTGCAGGCAATGGTCGAGCGCAAGCCCAGTATCAGCGCCGACGACCTGGTCGATTTGCTGATCCGCGAGGCCGAATCGCGGGTGGACCTGGTCGCGCCCGAGTGGGAACAGTTCGCCGCGCGCATCTACCTGCGTCGCCTGTACAAGCGTGCCAGCCGCAACCGCTTCTACGATGTCAGCCTGAAGTACGGCTCCTACGTGGGCCTGCAGGAAAGCCTCGCCGATCGTGGTATCTACAGCAACGACATCCTGCGCTGCTATTCCAAGGAAGAGCTGCAGCAGGCCGGTGAGATGATCGATCCGGAACGCGACCGCCTGTTCGCCTACAACGGCCTGTACCTGCTGGCCACGCGCTATCTGGCCAGCGACCGCAGCCGCGAGGTCTATGAACTGCCGCAGGAGCGCTGGCTGACCATTGCGCTGTACCTGATGCAGGAGGAAAAGCCGCGCGAACGCCGCATGCAGCTGGTTGGCGAGGCGTACTGGGCGCTGTCCAACCTGTACATGACCGTGGCCACGCCGACGCTGGCAAATGCCGGCAAGGTGGGCGGCCAGCTGTCCAGCTGCTTCATCGACACGGTGGACGACAGCCTGCAGGGCATCTATGACTCCAACACCGATATCGCGCGCGTGTCCAAGCACGGCGGCGGCGTCGGTGCCTACCTGGGCTACGTGCGCAGCAGCGGCGCACCGATCCGTGGCGTGGCCAATTCCTCCGGCGGCGTGGTGCCGTGGATCAAGCAGCTCAACAACACGGCGGTGTCGGTTGATCAGCTGGGCCAGCGCAAGGGCGCGGTGGCGGTGTACCTGGACATCTGGCACCGCGACATCGAAGCCTTCATGGACCTGCGCCTCAACAACGGCGACCAGCGCCTGCGCGCGCACGATGTGTTCACCTCGGTGTGCGTACCCGACCTGTTCATGGAAGCGGTCGAGCGCCGCGCCGACTGGTACCTGTTCGACCCGCACGAGGTGAAGCAGGCCAAGGGCTGGTACCTGCAGGACTTCTACGATGAGAAGCGCGGTTCGGGCAGCTTCCGCGACCGCTATGCCGAGCTGGTGGCCGATGAGAGCATCAGCCGCCGCACGGTGAAGGCCATCGATCTGTTCAAGCGGATCATGCTCAGCCAGCTGGAAACCGGCAACCCGTTCCTGTTCTACCGCGACGAGGTCAATCGCAGGAACCCGAACAAGCACGCGGGCATGATCTATTCCAGCAACCTGTGCACCGAGATCCTGCAGAACATGAGCCCGACGCGGATGATCCAGGAGATCGTCAGCGGCGACCAGATCGTCACCACGCGCCGTGCGGGCGACTTCGTGGTCTGCAACCTGTCCTCGATCAACCTCGGCCGGGCGATCAGTGCGCCGGATGACCTGCTGGCCACCGATGTGCTGGAGCGCCTGATCCCGATCCAGGTGCGCATGCTCGACAACGTGATCGACCTCAACGCGTTGCCGGTGCCGCAGGCCACGATCACCAACCGCAAGTACCGCGCCATCGGCCTGGGCACGTTCGGTTGGCACCACCTGCTGGCGCAGCAGGCGATCCAGTGGGAATCTCCGGATGCCGAAGAATTGGCCGACCGTCTCTACGAACGCATCAACTTCCTGACCATCCAGGCCAGCGCGCAACTGGCGCAGGAGAAGGGCAGCTACCCGATGTTCGCGGGCAGCGACTGGCACAACGGACGCTATTTCAGTGACCGCGGCTACAGCGGCGTGGCCTGGGACAGCCTGGCCCGCGAGGTCGCCACGCATGGCCTGCGCAACGGCTGGTTGCTGGCCGTCGCGCCGAACATGAGCACCGCGCAGATTGCCGGTTCCACCGCATCGATCGACCCGATCTACAGCGCGTTCTACTACGAGGAGAAGAAGGACTTCCGGCGGCCGGTGGCAGCACCGGGACTGTCGCTGGAGACCTGGCCGTACTACGAGAAGGGCGCCTACAAGGTCGACCAGTTCGCCAGCGTGCGCCAGAACGCGCGCCGCCAGCGGCATGTCGACCAGTCGATCAGTTTCAACCTGTACGTGCCCAGCACCATCCGTGCGAGCACGCTGCTGGAGCTGCACCTGAGCGCCTGGCGCGAAGGCCTGAAGACCACCTATTACGTGCGCTCCAACGACATCGACATCAGCGAATGCGAGTGGTGCGCCAGCTGACCACCGGCGACCCACGGTAGTGCCGGCCGCTGGCCGGCAACACGATAGAAAGAGAACGAAGGCAGAAGCCCATGGCAACCCCCCTCGACCGCATCAAGATCCTCGAACCGCGCCATCCCAACCGCAGCACCGGCATCATCAACGGCCAGACCAGCGGCATCCTCAACTGGAACGATATCCCGTACCCGTCGTTCTATCGGGCCTACAAGGAGCTGTCGACCAACTTCTGGATTCCCGACGAAGTGGACATGAAGCTGGATGCGCGCCAGTACGGCGAGCTGTCAGGGCGCGAAAAGAACGCCTACGATTCAATCATCGGCCTGCTGGCCACGCTGGATTCACCGCAGACGCGCTTCATCTACAACGTGGCCGAGTACATCACCGACCCGGCCGCGCATGCCAACGCGGCGATCATCGGCCAGCAGGAAGTGATCCACAACGAGAGCTACAGCTACGTGCTGGCCTCGATCACCGACCTGCCGAACCAGAACCGGATCTTCGAGATCGCCCGCACCCACCCGACCATCATCAAGCGCAATGCCCCGATCATGGGTGCGTACGACGACTTCATGCGCGAGAAGACCGCCGAGACCCTGCTCAAGTCGTTGATCCAGTCCTCGATCCTGGAGGGCATCAATTTCTATTCCGGGTTCGCGTACTTCTACAACATGGTGCGGCAGAACCGCATGAACGGCACCGGCAAGATCATCAGCTTCATCAATCGCGACGAGCTGGCCCATACCAAGTTCATCAGCGAGCTGATCCGCGCCATCATCGGCGAAAACCCCGAGCTGCAGACCAATGAGTTGACCGCCTATGTGCACCAGTCATTCGAACATGCCATCGAGCTTGAGACGCAGTGGTCGTCGGAGGTGCTGGATGGCATCGATGGCATCGACGTGGACGAGATGGTGCGCTACGTGAAGTACCGCGCCAACAAGATGGCCGGCATGCTCGGCATCGAGCGCCTGTACAGCGACACCACCGACAACGTGATGCCTTGGATCAGGGCCTACGCCGACAACTTCACCGAGACCAAGACCGACTTCTTCGAGATGCGCAATGCAAGTTACAAGAAGACCAACGTCGACAACGGCTTCGACGACCTCTGAGCCCGGCACCGCGCTGAGCATCCTGATGGTGGTCGCCTCCTTGAGCGGCAACACCCGCGAGCTCGGCCGGCAGATCGCCGAGCGTTGCCGCGCCGCAGGTCATGCGGTGCACTGGCAGGAGGCCGACGACCTGCGGCAGGCGCCGCCGCTGGCTGCCGGCGAGGCCGACCTGGTGCTGCTGGGCTGCTGGACCGACAACGCCGGGCGCACGCCAGCGGAGATGAAGGCGTGGGTGGCTGGCATTGCCGAGCGCGGTCAGCAGCCACGCCAGCTGGCGGTGTTCGGCACCGGCGAAACGCAGTGGGGGCAGGAGTACTACTGTGGTGCCGTGCACCGGCTGATCCGCTATTTCCGCAGCGACTACCCGCCGCTGGAGATCGAACAGATGCCGCATGGCGAGCGTCATGCCGAAGCCATCGACGCCTGGACCGATGCGGTCCTGGCCCACTACTGGAGCAACCACGATGCAGATCATCGACGCCACCACGCCTGAGCAGTTCCAGCAGCTGCTGGCCGAGCACCCGCGGGTGCTGGTGGATTTCCACAAGGACCAGTGCCCCGGGTGCCGGATGCTGGAAGTGTCGCTGCACCGGGTGGCCAACAGCGTAGCGGGGCAGGGCACCACCTTGCTTCGCGTGCAGCTGGAAGTGCTGGGTGAGGCGTTCTTCAGGGAACTGGGGCTGCGGCAGACGCCGACGCTGTCCCTGTTCCGTGATGGTAACGAACGCACGCGCCTGGCCGGGTTCCAGTCGCCGCAGCAGATCGAGGCCGCGATCGCGCTGCATTTGTAGAGCCGAGCCCATGCTCGGCTGCCGTTCGCACGGTGAGCGATGAGTCGAACATGGCTCGACTCTACAAGGTATCCACGCATGGCGTGGATCTACCGGGGCAGGGTCCGTGGTTTGGCGTCAGGCGCCGCTGAAGGTATCCACCAGCAGCTTCACGTTCAACACCACGATCACCAGCGCGACCACCCAGGCGATCGCGCCCAGCCAGCGCGGGGCCACCAGCGCCCCCATCGTCACCTTGTCGGTCACGATCCGCACCAGCGGGATGATCGCGAACGGCAGCTGCATTGACAGCACCACCTGGCTCAGCACCAGCAGCTTCACCGCGCCCTGGTCGCCAAACAGCAGGATCACCACCACCACCGGAATGATCGCCAGTGCGCGGGTGATCAGCCGTCGCAGCCACGGCGGCATTCGCAGGTGCAGGAAACCTTCCATCACGATCTGGCCGGCCAGCGTCGCGGTCACCGTCGAGTTCAGGCCGGAGGCCAGCAACGCGATCGCAAACAACGTCGCCGCCGCGCCCACGCCCAGCATCGGCGCCAGCAGCTGGTGCGCCTGCTCGATGTCTTCCACATCGAAACGGCCATTGGCATGGAACACCGCCGCCGCCAGGATCAGGATGCTGGCGTTGATGAACAGTGCCAGCGTCAGCGCGAGGGTGCTGTCGGTCACCGCCCAGCGCAGCGCGCTGCGACGGCCTTCATTGGTACGCGGGTAGGCGCGGGTCTGCACGATGGACGAATGCAGGTAGAGATTGTGCGGCATCACCGTGGCACCGATGATGCCGATCGCGATGTACAGCGCGTGCGGATCGGTCACCACCTGCGCGCGCGGAATGAAGCCGCCCAGCACCGCCATCACTGGCGGCGCAGCCATCGCGATCTGCACCATGAAGCAGGCGAAGATCACCATCAGCAGCGCGATCACGAAGGCTTCCAGCGCACGGAAGCCGCGGTTCATCAGCAGCAGGACCAGCAGCGTATCCAGCGCGGTGATCACCGCGCCCCACAGCAGCGGCAGGTCGAACAGCAGCTTCAATGCGATCGCGGTGCCGATCACCTCGGCCAGGTCGCAGGCGATGATCGCTGCCTCGCACAGCGCCCACAGCGCCAGGTTCACCGGCTTCGGGTACCGCGCGCGGCAGGCCTGCGCCAGATCCATGCCGGTGGCGATGCCCAGCCGTGCCGACAGCGCCTGCAGGATCACCGCCATCAGGTTGGAGATGAGGATGACCGACAGCAGCAGGTAGCCGAAGCGCGAACCGCCAGCGAGGTCGGTGGCCCAGTTGCCTGGGTCCATGTAGCCGACCGAGATCATGTAGCCCGGGCCGAGGAAGGCCAGCAGGCGAAACCACCAGTGCCCCTTGTCGGGCACCGCGACCGAGGCGTTGAGCGCACCCAGGCTGGCCGGAGTGGAGGCCGAAGGGTCGTGGGGCGCCAGGGTGTTCATGGGTCCGAATATAGCTCCTGCTATAGTCATTAGCAATGTGAAACAATCGTCTTTATCGTGTGACTGGTCCAGAATTCAGGTTCAACACCGGATTGCACCGGAAGGACAGGCGCAGGCGTGGGCAAGACCGACGATTCGACATCGCTGAAAAGCACCCCCTTGATCGAGGCCGAGCGCCAGGTCGAGAGCTTCCGGCAAGTGCGCGAGGCGCACCGGATGGAGCTGGTGGAGGACTATGTCGAGCTGATCTCGGACCTGCTGGCCGATGGCGGCGAGGCCCGCCAGGTCGACATTGCCACGCGCCTGGGTGTGGCCCAGCCCACCGTGGCGAAGATGCTGCGGCGCCTGGCCCGTGATGGTTGGGTGGTGCAGCGGCCGTACCGCGGCGTGTTCCTGACCCCGGAAGGCGAGGCGCTGGCCCATGCCAGCCGCCAGCGGCACCAGACCGTGGAGCGTTTCCTGCTGGCGCTGGGCGTGGACGCAGACACCGCGCGGCGCGATGCGGAGGGCATCGAGCACCATGTCAGCGAACAGACGCTGGCGTTGTTCGAGGCATTCGTGCGCAGGGCCGAGGGCGGCTGAGCCACGTTTCCTGTAGAGCCGAGCCATGCTCGGCTGCTGTTCGCGCGATGACAGGGAGCATCCACGCATGGCGTGGATCTACAATCCAGGCGGGCAGCGCGCCTGCTGTTGCGCGCACGCGCGTTTCGTCCATTCCTTCAACACTGGCTGCAGGCCTTCATAGCGCCGGCCCTGCCATCCGTTGGCCAGCACCTTCCCATCCGCATCGATCAGCACCAGGTTCGGTGGTCCCAGCCCGGCCAGTGCCTGCAGTGCGGGCATGCGCGCGGCGCGGCGCGGGTCCAGTACCGGCCACGGCATGTCCTGCGCGTGCATGTAGCGCCGCAATGCAGCCTCGCTCTCATCCAGGCTGACGTACACCACTTCGGTATCGGCGCCGGTCTCGCGCAACGCGTCGCGCACACTGCGCAGCGTGGGTACGAAGGCATGGCACGGTGCACACCAGTCGGCGCCGAAGTACAGCGCCACCAGCTTCGGTGGCGGCGACCATTGCATGGGCCGCAGTGACCGCTGTTCTGGCCGCATCAACGAGGCGGCGACCTGCGCGTGCAGGTCTGCCGCCATCGCCGGTACGGCCAGCAGGAGCGCGCCGGTCAGCAACAGCGTCCGCAGTGCTTCAGAACGCATAGCGCAGGTTGAGGTACCACGAGCGCGCGAAGCGCGGCCCGTAGACATAGTCGCTGTCCCGCAGCGCGCCCACTTCGAGGTCCTTCTGGCGCTGGTCGAATACGTTCTTGACGCCCGCAGCTACCGACACTTCCTGCTGCGCCTGTGCGCCCAGATGCCGGTGCCAGCGCGCACCAAGGTCGGTGACCAGGAACGAACGTGTGCGGTGCAGCTCGCCCAGCCGGTTGTTCAGCACCGACATCGGCCCGGTATGGCGCAGCGCGACGAAGGTCTCCCACGGTTCGGCCGGAATCCAGCTGAGCTGTGCCAAGCCGGTCCAGCGCGGTGTCTTCAGGTAGTCGCGGCTTTCGATCACAGTGTCACCGCCGTCGCCGGTGTCATCGAAGATGCGCTGCGGTTCGCGGAAGCGTGAGCGGTACCACGAGGCACCGGCGGTCAGGCGCCACTGCGGCGACGGCTGCCAGCCGAGGTTGGTTTCCGCGCCCAGCACGTTGGAGCCGGAAGCGTTGTAGCGCAGCTGGCTCAGCTGGCCGTCATCGCCGCGCTGGATCTCGCCCAGCGCGAAGGTGTCGCGGATGCGTGCATAGGAGGCGGTGGCATCCCAGCTCCACACCGGATTGGCCGGGTCCGAACGCCAGTCGAAGCCGAACAGGGTGGTCAACGCGCGTTCCTCTTTCAGACCGTCCGTGTTGCGCACGCGCACCTGCTCGCCACCCAGCGTATCGACATGCACGTCCTCGACGAAGATCTCCGGGGCACGGAAGCCGGTGGCGATGCCGGCGCGCCACTTCAGGTTCGGGGTCGCCTGCCAGGCCAGCGCGATACGCGGCGAGAACACTGCGCTGTCCAGTTCCGAGCTCTTGTCCACGCGCGCACCCAATACCAGGTCGACGTTGTCGCGCAGGCTCCACTCGTCCTGGATGAAGGCGCCGATGTTGTGGAAGGTGGCGTCTTCCAGCACCGCCAGGCGCTGGCCATCACCGGTACGGTTGTCGTCGCCCAGCGCCTCGTGCTTGTACTGCACACCGAAGGCCAGTGCATGCGCGCCCAGCCGCCAGTTCAACTGGCTGTCGATGTAGTGCAGCGGGTTGTGGGTGTGGCCGTACTGGCGCCATGAACGCGAGGCCGCGCTGCCGGCCAGGTTGCGGTCAAGCTGCAACGGGTCATGGCCGGGCGCCGAGGGATCGGTGACCACGTCGCCCAGGCCGCCGTAGAAGCTGTCGCGGTCGATGTCGGCGAAGGCGTAGGCCAGGCGGAAATCGACGTCGGCGGTGATCTCCTGGTCCCACGACACACTGCCGCGGCGGTATTTCGTATCCAGCGATTCGGCGATGTTGGCCAGGTACTCTGGCTGGTCCAGGCGATTGCCGCCGCGGCGGGTTTCATCGGTCACCTGCAGGTCCAGGCGCAGCCGCGTGCCCGGCGTGGGCGCGTACCAGGCCTGCAGCCCGCCGACCTTGAGGTTCTTGCGGGTGATCTCGGTGTAGCCGTCACCGTTGTAGTCGATGCCGTTGTTCCAGTTGCGCTGGGCAATCACCGACAGACCAGCGTCTGCGTCCTTGGCGACCAGGTCCAGTCGAACGTCGGCGTTCTTCTGAGGTGTACCCTCCAGCACATCCACGCCGGCCTGCACATGGCCGCCGCTGCGCGCCGGCAGCGGCGGAATCAGGTTGATCACACCGGCAACCGCGCCCGGTCCGTACAGCGCCGAGCCACCGCCCTTGACCACTTCGATGCGGTCGACGAACCCGGCCGGGATCTGTTCCAGGCCGTACACGCTGCCCAGCGTGGACAGCAGCGGGATGCCATCGAACAGGAGCTGGTTGTAGGCGCCGGGCAGACCCAGCAGCTGTACTTCGCTGGTGTTGCAGTTCTGGCAGTTGCTCTCCACGCGCAGGCCGTTGATCAGCTCGGCGGCGCGCGAGAAGTCGGTGGCCGCGCGCAGCGCGATGTCTTCCTTGCGCAGCACTTCCGTGCGGATCGGCACGTCCGACAGCAGGCGTTCACTGCGCGTGGCGGTGCTGACCTTGACCTGCACACGGTCCAGTTCGGTCGGTTTCGGAGTGTCAGCCAGTGCAGGCAGCGGCAGGGCCAGGGTAATGGCGGCGGCCAGGGGCAGCCGATGGAAGAGGGGCGTGGCAACGGGCATGAGGGCGTCGTCCTTGGGGGAAGAAAGGCGGCGAGGGCGACCTGGCTGATGCACATGGAAGCAGCGGCTTATCAATATAGCAAGTGCTATATAACGAAGCCGCAGCAATTCCGAGTGGAGCGCCGGCCGGGCCAGATCACGGGAGTGTTATAACATTACATAAAACAACCACAAACCTGCCGGTGGTCATGTCCGGAGGATGGAGTTGCCGTGTGGGCAGGGAGGTTGGGGTCAGAGCCCTTTCCTTTGGAAAGGGATTCGACCCCAGGGCGCGATCGTCAGCCGCGGCGGAATGCGGCGGGCGTGCGGGCGCCGACGATGATCATGCGGATCATCGTGGAGATCTGTTCGACCAGCTCCGGATCCTTCTCCGGAGGCAGGTCCATGGCGGTGGCGCCCATCGCGAACACCAGCCGGGTGATGGCCTTGGCTACCAGTTCCGGAGCGTGCAGCACCGCGCCATCCAGTGCGGCCAGGCGCACCAGGTCGTGCTGCAGCTCTTCCTCGAAATAATGCAGCTCGCGTTCGACTGCGTGCTTGAAGTCGTCCGAGCCGACCGCGCCTTCGCGCAACAGCACGTGCAGCAGCTTGTCGTCGGCGCGCAGCTGTTCCATGAAAGTCTCCACCGAGACCCGCACCACGCTGGTGGCGGTGGAGGTGGCGCGCTGGCGGGCCTCGCCGATGATGGTGCGCAGCGAGCGGCCGGCTGCGTCGATCAGCGCTACGGCCAGTTCGTCCATGTCGCGGAACTGCCGGTAGAAGCTGTTCGGCGCGATGCCGGCCTCGCGTGCCACTTCGCGCAGGCTGAGCGTCGACAGACTGCGGTGCGGCCCGATCAGCTTCAGGGCGGCGGCCAGCAGATCTTCGCGGCTCACCGTACGGCGGGCCGGGCTGTTGGCATCTTCAGGCGTCGACAAGACGGTGGCGGCGGCCATGACGGTTCCGGTGGGGCGAGGCTGAATCATACCCAATCCGGTTCAATATACACATGTATACACAGGTGTATGTGCGCCCGTATAGTGCGCCCATGAGCGCTGTCGTCCGTCCATCCCTGTTCTCTCCGTACCGCTGGGTCTCGCCGTCGCTGTTCGATTTCTGGGCGGGCCAGCTCAATCCCCTGTGGACCCTGCGCGAGCCGGTGGCCCGCCTGGTCCGGCGCGAGCCGGCCGGCGAGGGCGCGGCGACCCTGGTCCTGCGCACCAACCGGCACTGGGCCGGCATGCGCGCGGGCCAGCACGTCACCCTCGGCGTGGAGATTGAAGGACGCCTGTGGCAGCGCAGCTACAGCCCCACCGCGCTGGGACCGCGCGAACTGGCGATCACCGTCAAGGCGGTCGACGGCGGCCGGGTCAGCCAGCATCTGGTCAACCACGCACAACTGGGTGAGCTGTTCCGCCTGGAGGCTGCGTTCGGAGAATTCCAGTTGCCGGCCGCGGCTCCGGTATTGCTGCTGGCGGCCGGTAGTGGCATCACGCCGATGCGCAGCCTGCTGCGCGACGCCTGCCAGCGCCCGCTGGCCGCGCCGGTGGACCTGTTCTACTGGGAGCGCAGTGCCGCCCAGCTGCAGTTCCGTGATGAGCTGCAGGCGCTGGCCGCGCGCCAGCCGAACCTGCGTGTGCACCTGCTGACCACCCGCGAGGGTGATGTGCCTGCCGCACGCATCGATACTCACGATCTGCAGGTCGCCGGCGATGACACCCCGTTGGCGCAGCGCCACGTGCTGGCCTGTGGCCCGGATGGATTCGTTGCCGCTGCGCGCGAACGCCTGGCGCACCAGGTTGCGGGTTTCCAGGCGGAAGCGTTCACTCCGCCAGCGCCGTTGCGTGACGCCAGCAGCGAAGGCGAAGTGTCGCTGACCCTTGCCCGCAGTGGCCGCCAGCTGAGCGTGCCGCGCGGCCGCTCGTTGCTGGAAAGCCTCGAAGCCCATGGCATCAAGCCCAAGCATGGCTGCCGCATGGGCATCTGCAATACCTGCAGCTGTGACCGTGTCAGTGGCGCCACCCGCCACCTGCGCACCGGCGACCTGCAGTCCGAATCGGCACAGCCGGTGCGGATCTGCGTGAGCGCACCGACCACCGACCTGACCCTGGATCTCTGAGGACGCCTGCCATGACCCGCGCCACCGACCGTGCCCTGAGTACTGCCGAGATGCATGCCTTCGGCGAGGAACTCGACGCGATCCGCGACCGTGTGATCGGCAGCCTCGGCGCCTCCGATACCCGCTACATCCGCCGCGTGGCCGCCGCCGTGCGCTGGTTCGGCGTGGGTGGCCGTGGCCTGCTGTTCCTGGCAGCGTTTTCGCCGCTGTTCTGGATGCCGCTGCTGTGGCCGGCCGCGATCACCGGCACGCTGCTGCTGGCGCTGTCGAAGATCCTGGAGAACATGGAGCTGGGCCACAACGTGATGCACGGCCAGTTCGACTGGACCGGTGATCCCAAGCTCAATGGCAACACCTACGAGTGGGACATCGTTGCCACCGCCGACAACTGGCGCAAGACCCACAATTTCCGCCACCACACCTACACCAATGTGCGTGGCATGGACGATGACATCGGCTATGGCCTGCTGCGCATCTTCCCCGAACAGCGCTGGAAGCCGTTCTACCTGCTGCAGCCGATCATCGCGCCGATCTTCGCACTGCTGTTCCAGTGGGGTGTGGCCGCGCAGGACCTTCGCCTTGGCCGCTGGCTGAAGGGCCGCATGAGTGCCCGTGCGATGTGGCTGCAGACCCGCCCGGTGGCGCGCAAGATGCTGCGCCAGGTGCTGAAGGACTACGTGTTCTTCCCGCTGCTGGCGGGTCCGTTCTTCCTCACCGTGATGCTGGGCAACCTGGTCGCCAACGGCCTGCGCAACATCTGGACCTACGTGATCATCTTCTGCGGGCACTTCACCGCCGAATCGGAAACCTTCCCTAAGGAGTGCCTGCGCAATGAGTCGCGCGGCCACTGGTACCTGCGCCAGCTGCGCGGTTCGTCCAACATCAGCGGTGGGTTCCTGATCAACGTGCTGTCGGGCAACCTCAGCCACCAGATCGAGCACCATTTCTACCCGGATCTGCCGGCCAACCGCTATGCGGCCATCGCCAAGGAAGTGAAGGACATCTGCCGCCGCTACGGCCAGCACTACAACAACGGCTCGCTGCCGCGCCAGTTCGGCCAGGTGGTCTGGCGCATCCTGCGCCACGCATTCCCGAGCAAGCCGCGCCGCCTGCCGATGCCGGACATCATGTCCGCACCGGCATCTGCCAACGCGGGCTGATCGACTCAGCCCGCCTTCGCCAGGGCCGCCTGCTCGCGGTCCAGGCGTCGCAGGAACACCTGCATTTCCTTGCGTGCCTGCTGGTCGCCCTTGCTGCCGGCCACGCTCAAGCCGCGCTGCCACGCCTCACGGGCCGCCTGTGGCTGGCCACTGGCCAGCCAGGCTTTGCCCAGCAGCTTCCAGGCCGCCGAGTACTGCGGATCAAGCACCACGCAACGGCCCAGGTGGGTTGCCGCGCGTACCGGGTTGCCGGCATCCAGCCAGCCCTTGCCCAGGCCGAAGCGCAGCAGCGCGCCGTCCTTGCCGGCGGCAAGCATGCATTCCAGAGCTTCGATGTTCATCCGCGTACCTCCGCCAGCAGCTCGGCCGGGCCGGGCTGGAAGCGGCCGCGATGGAACAGCAGTGGCGCGCCGCCGTTCTCGTGCACTTCGATGATGCGGCCGGCCAGCAGCAGGTGATCGCCCACCGGCCACTGCGCGTGGCGGGTACAGGTGAGATGGGCGACCGCACCGGTGATGCGGGGTGGGGCGTCCTCGTCGTCATCCAGCAATGCCAGGCCGTCGAAGCGGTTGCGGACCTGCGGATCGGCGAAGCGCCGGGCCAGTGCTTCCTGGTCGGCCGCCAGCACGCTGAGCGCAAAGCGCGTGGCGCGCTGGAAGGTGGACAGGCTCTGTGCGTGCAACGCCAGGTTCCACAGCACCAACGGTGGCTGCAGTGAGACCGGTACGAACGAGTTGATGGTCAGGCCGACCGGCTTGCCCTGTGCATCGCGCGCGCAGACGATGGCCACGCCGGTCGGGAAATGGCCGAGCAGCCGCCGCAGGGCACGCGGCGGCATCTCGACCGATGGCACCGGGGCCGGGGCGGGGAACACCCCGGCCCACGGCCCGGCGTAGGGCAGTGTCTCGCCGCTCATGAGGCCCGGGCCTGGTGGTAGCGCCGGCCGACCTCGGCCCAGTTGATGATGTTGAAGAAGGCGCCGATGTAGTCCGGGCGGCGGTTCTGGTAGTGCAGGTAGTAGGCGTGTTCCCAGACATCCAGTGCGAGGATCGGGGTGTGGCCGGACAGGCCCACGGCTGCACCCATCAGCGGGCTGTCCTGGTTGGCGCTGCTTTCCACCTGCAGGCGACCATCGCGATCGCGGGTCAGCCAGGCCCAGCCACTGCCGAAGCGGGTCTGCGCGGCCTTGCTGAAGGCATCCTTGAAGGCATCGAAGCCGCCAAGGTCACGGTCGATGGCGGCGGCCAGTTCATCATCGGGTGCACCACCGGTGGGGCTGAGCACGGTCCAGAACAGGCTGTGGTTGGCGTGGCCGCCGCCGTTGTTGCGCACCGCGCCACGCTGCGCCTCGGGCACGGCATCGAGGTTGGCGATCAGCGCCTCGACCGGTTGCTCGGCGATGCCGGCCTGCTCGATGGCGGCATTGAGGTTGTTGACGTAGGTCTGGTGGTGCTTGCTGTGGTGGATCTCCATCGTGCGCGCATCGAAGTGCGGCTCGAGGGCGTCGTAGGCGTAGGGGAGCGGGGGAAGCGAGTACGACATCGAAGCAATCTCCGTGGGGAAGGCCAGAGGGGCTGGCCGTGGGGAGATCGTTATCGCACCTCAACATTGGTTGAGGTCAAGGGGCGGGATTGAGGTGCGTGCGCGTTCATCGCTTTGATTCTTCCTGCAGGACAGCACGAGCGGAATGGTAGTGCCGGCCGCTGGCCGGCAACCTCCTGACGTCGTGCACGGCGCGATGCCGGCCAGCGGCCCGCACTACCCCTTTCAGCGCCACGACCATTGCAGGCTGACGTTGGCTCGCCGTCCCGGCCCCGGTTCGTAGAAGCGCCCGTTGCCGTCGTTGACGATCACCGAGCCGATGTAGGCCTGGTCCAGCACGTTCTCCAGCCGGGCGAAGGCGCGCAGCTCGCCACCTGGCAGTGTCCAGAGACGACCGGCTTCCAGGTTCAGCAACGCGTAGCCCGGCGCCCGCTCCGTGGCCACGTCGTTGACCAGGGTATCGGTGCTGGCGGCGGCCTCCAGCGCCCACTGCCAGTCGGCCGGGGTCCACTGCAGCCGGGCAAACGCCTGCTGGCGCGGTACGCCGGGCAAGCGGCTGCCAGCGGAAACCCAGGTGTTCGAGGTCAGGTACGGCGCACGCACCTGCGCCTGCAGCCAGGTCCAGGCCACCTGCAGTTCCAACTGTTCTGCCAACGGCTGCCGGTAGCGCAGTTCCACGCCCTGGCGGCGGGTGCGGCCGATGTTGCGATAGGTGCTGCGTCCGCCGATGTTGCTGGCAACTGCCAACTCATCGTCGGTATCTGCGCGGAACAGGCTGATATCGAGCTGGGTTCCGTCCTGTGCATGCCATTTGCTGCCCACCTCCAGGCTGCGGCTGCGCGCCGCCGCCAGATCCAGCGCCAGTCCCGCCTGCCCGTCGGCGCGATACCCCAGCTCGTTGAAGGTGGGCGTCTCGAAGCCACGGCCCACCGCCGCGTGCAGCCGCCACTGCGGGCTGGCCGCGAAGCTGATCCCGGCCACCGGCGTGGTGGCCTGGTAGCGGCGGTGGCCGCTGTCGTCCGGGTTGCGGGCGGTGATGTAGCGATCGTCGGATTCGAAGCGCACGGCGCTGCGACGCACGCCAGCCAGCAATGACCAGCGTGGACTCCACTGCCACCACGCCTGGGCGAACTGATCGACGTTCTGCACGGTGTCGATCTGGTCTCTGCGCAGCTGCCCACGCACGCCGAGAGCGCTGCCGATGAAGTTCTCATGGCCGGTGCGATGCTGGCGCTGGCGGTCGGCGCTGAGCCCGGCCACCAGATCCAGCGGCCGGCCGGCGAGGTCGCCGTGCCAGCCCCAGCGCGCGTCCAGCCCGCCATAGCCGCCCTCCAGGTCGATCACCCCGCCGGCATGCAACGGGCTGTTGGTCTGAGCTGCCGGCGGGATCGGCAGGTACTGGCGTACCGCGCGCTGGCCGGCATAGCCCATCAGCTGCCAACGCTGCGCCCTGGTTTCACGGGTCCAGCGCAGGCCGGCCTGCTGCTGGCGCACCGATTTACGGGTGTTGTACTGGTGCGCCACGGCGGTGGCCTGGCGCGGATCGGCCGCCACCTGGGCACGGCTCAGGCCCAGCGGGTCCTGCGCATCGGGGGCATCGAAGGCATTGAGCAGCAGCTCCAGCCGCCCCCCGCCGAGATCGCCACCGATACGCGCAGCGAGCGATTCGCGGCGGGCACGGCTGTGGTCGCGCCAGCCATCGGTGCGGAAGTGATTGGCGGCGATGTTGTAATCCAGAACACGGCCGGCACCCTTCAGTTGCGCGCCGACGCTGAGCGTGTTGTCGGCACCCGCGTTGACGCGCAGCCGCCACGGGTCGCCGGCCTGGCCCTGTGCGCTCCAGACCTGCAGCACGCCGCCGGAGGAATTGCCGTACAGCGCCGAGAACGGTCCGCGCAGCACGTCGATCCGTTCGGCACCGAGCAGGCTGGCATGCGACAGCTGGCCCTGTCCGTCGGGCATGGTCGCCGGCACCCCGTCGATCAACACCCGCACCCCACGCACACCGAAGGTCGAGCGCGCACCAAAGCCACGGATCGACAGCTGGGTGTCCTGCGCGAAGTTCTGGCGGTCACGGGCGACCAGGCCCGGGACCCCGGCCAGCGCCTCGGACAGCTGTGCGCCGGCGCCCGC
>NZ_JBHHMJ010000388.1:0-1712 GCF_042136455.1 Stenotrophomonas sp. 3diitr2024 | reverse complement strand
CTCATCGGCCAGCAGCAACGCCGGGCGGCCGATCAGGGCGCGTGCTGCCGCCACGCGCTGCTGCTGGCCGACGCTGAGCGTGCCAGCGCGCCGCTGCATCAGCGCCGGGTCCAGCTGCAGGGCCTGCAGCAGGCGGGCGATCTCGGCATCCAACGGGCCACTGATGCGTGCGCTGCGCAGGCGCGAGAAGCGCAGGCCCAGCGCGATGTTGTCGCGCACGGTGAGGAACGGCAGCAGGTTGAACTGCTGGAAGATCACACCCAGGTGGTCGGCGCGGAAGCGGTCCCGCGCGGCACCACGCATCGCCTGCAGCGCGTGACCGGCGACCTCGATGCGGCCCTTGCAGGGCAGCAGCACGCCCGCGAGCAGGCCCAGCAGCGTGCTCTTGCCACCGCCACTGATCCCGCGCAGCAGCACGCTGCTGCCCTGCTCGATCCACAGCCGCGGCACGTCCAGCACCAGCTGCCGGCCATAGCCGAACTGCACGTCTTCCAGCGAGATCACCGGTGCCGTGCTCACGGGGCCAGCACCACGCGCAGGTTGTCCGGGGTCAGCACGCTGCGGTTCTGGCCATGGGCGGTGGCGCTGTTGACGATTACTTCGTGCAGGCCCGGGAACAATGCGGGCAGGCGCACGACAATGGCCCGCAGCTCGGCAGGCTTGGCGCAGTGGTACTGCAGCGTTGCGCTGAACCCCGCGTGCCGATGCTGACCTGATGGCGGTGCGGCAGCCGTCGCATCGAATCCCTCGGCCTTGGCATCGTTGCCTGAAAGGCGGCAGCCCGCGGCGGTAGGCAAGGTGACCCAGCTGCCGCCCTGCAGCAGCGCAGTCGCACGCGCCAGCGCGGACTGCTCGGCCGCATTGGCCGGCGGCCGCTCGAAATCAAGGATGCCGATGCCGGGGGCCTGCAGGGCGAATTCCAGCGTCTGCTGGTCAAGCGCAACATCGACGCTGGCCTGGCCGTGCACGTGCGGTGCGTGCTGGCGGATATCGTGGGCCTGCGCGGCGCTGGCGGCCAGCAGCAGGAAAAGAGCAGCAGAAAGCTTCATGGGGGACGCTCCAAGTGTTACTATGTAACATTATGGACCACATCCCCACGACGCCCGCAAGGGCCCTGGCCCGGCCGCCAACTTCGGCACGCTGGCACCCCCGCTTCGATCTTGCCGGTGCCTGGCTGTCCCTGGCCTGCGCCGCCCATTGCATCGCCCTGCCCCTGCTGCTGGCCTTCGTGCCGGCAGCGATGATGGCGCTGCGTTCGTTCCAGCACCCCGGCCATGGCGCGATGACCGTGCTGCTGGTGATGTCGCGCTGGGAATGGCTGTTCGCGCTGCTGGCCTCGTCGCTGGCCTTGGCGAGCACCTCGGCCGGGCTGCACCGGCACGGGCGCGGGCGGCCCCTGCGGCTGGCGTGCGTCGGCGCGATCCTTCTACTGTCAGCCTCGCTGTACCTGCCGCTGAAGGAATCACTGCTCTGGCATGGCGTCACCACCGCGTGCGGCGGCATGATGCTGGCGGCAGCACACATCGGCAATCGGCGGGCGCTGCGCAACCGCTAACACCGGCTGCGGGTCGGTTGGAACACGCCATCCACGCATGGCGTGGATCTACTGAAACATGCAACACAGCCAACGGTAGTGCCGGCCGCTGGCCGGACGGAAAACACCATCCACGCATGGCGTGGATCTACTGATGCACTCCCGGCAGCCGGCCAGC
>NZ_JBHHMJ010000386.1:0-5291 GCF_042136455.1 Stenotrophomonas sp. 3diitr2024 | reverse complement strand
CAGTGGCGGTACGGTGCGCGTGAGAGCATGTCATCTCCCTGGCGATCAAAGGCAAACGCCGGGTGCTGCCGGAGGCCCTGGCCCACGCCCGGCAGAACTCAGTGGAAGCGCGCGCGCACGTCGGGGCGCAGCGCGCGACGCACGCCTTCCAGCACGCGGTCCGGGTTGCCCATCCAATGCAATGCGGCATTGCTGAAGACCGCATCGAACTCGCTGTCGAACGACAGCGCGTGGCCGTCCATCACCTGCGCGTCGACGCCACGTGCACGGGCGGCGATCACCAGTTCCGGCGACGCGTCCACGCCGTGGATGCACGCGCCGCTCAGGGCCAGCTCGGTGCTGAGCACGCCATCGCCACAGCCCAGGTCGAGGATGCGCTCACCGGCGCGCGGATCGAGCAGGCGCGCGACCGCGCCACCGAGCAACGGTACGAAGCCGGCATCGATCGCATAGTCCTGGGCGTTCCACTGCTGACCAGCGGCTGCGCTAGGAGTGTCGAAGGCGCTCATCTCGGGTTCCTCAGGCGGTGGCAGGGGTGGGAACGGCGGTGCTGCTGTGGGCGGTGGCCTGGCGCTGGCGCAGCAGGCGGTTGGCCACATCCAGCCAGGCCAGCGCGGAGGCTTCGATGATGTCCTTGCTGGTGCCGGTGCCGTCGTACTCCACGCCGTCGTGGCGCACGCTCAGATTGGCTTCACCGCGCGCATCGGCGCCGATGCCGACGCTGTGCACCTGGTAGCTGTCCAGCATCAGCTGCACGCCGGTGGCAGCCGACAGCGCGCCGAACAGCGCATCGACCGGGCCGTCGCCCTGCGCGGTCTCGGCCACGCGGTTGCCGTCCGGGTCGGACAGTTCGACCAGTGCATTGGCGCGGCTGCCGACGTCGCTGATGGTCATCGACGCCAGGCGATAGCCCTGCGCGTTGGAGCCGCCCTGCATCAAGGTTTGCAGGTCGGCATCGGTGACCACGCGCTGCTGTTCGCACAGGCCCTTGAACTGCTCGAACACCAGCTTCAGTTCGTCTTCGTCCAGCCAGAAGCCCAGTGCACGCAGGCGTGCTTCGACGGCGGCGCGGCCACTGTGGCGACCCAGCACCATCTGCGAATCTTCCCAGCCCACGTCTTCCGGGCGCATGATTTCGTAGGTGCCGCGATGGCGCAGCATGCCGTGCTGGTGGATGCCCGATTCGTGGGCGAAGGCATTGGCACCGACGATGGCCTTGTTGCGCTGTACCGGCATGCCGACCAGGCGCTGCAGCAGCTGCGAGGTGCCGACGATGCGCGGGGTGTTGATCGAACTGTCCTGTTCGTAGAAGGCCTGGCGCACCTTCAGCACCATCGCGATCTCTTCCAGCGAACAGTTGCCGGCGCGCTCGCCGATGCCGTTGACGGTGCACTCGACCTGGCGTGCACCGCCTTCGATGGCGGCCAGCGAGTTGGCCACCGCCAGGCCCAGGTCGTTGTGGCAGTGCGCGCTGAAGATCGCATTGGCGGCATTCGGCACGTCGGCGACTCCGGCGATGACCTGCTGGAACATCGCGCGGATCTCTTCCGGCGTGGTGAAGCCGACGGTGTCGGGCAGGTTGATGGTGGTGGCGCCGGCGGCAATGGCCACGCGCGAGACTTCGATCAGGTAGTCCAGCTCGGTACGGGTGGCATCCTCGGCCGAGAACTCGACATCGTCGATGTAGGATCGAGCCAGCGAGACGTGCTTGCGTACCGATTCCAGTACCTGCTCGCGGGTCATCCGCAGCTTGTGCTCGCGGTGCAGCGGGCTGGTCGACAGGAACACGTGCAGGCGCGGGTTGGCGGCCGCTTCCAGTGCGCGTGCCGAGGTCTCGATGTCGGCCTGCAGGCAGCGCGACAGCACGGCCAGGCTCAGGCTCGGGCGGCGCAGTTCGCGGCCGATCAGCGCCATCGCCTCGCGGTCGGACTGCGAGCTGGCCGGGAAGCCGGTCTCGATGATGTCCACGCCCAGTTCGTCCAGCGCACGCGCCATCACCAGCTTCTGCGGCGGGCTCATGCTGCAGCCGGGGGACTGCTCGCCGTCACGCAGGGTGGTGTCGAAGATGCGGATGCGCGGGGTGGTAATTCGTTCGATGGTGGTCACAGGGAAATCTCCTCGACAGCGGGTGCGGCGGCTTGCAGGGGGGAAGGGGAAGAGGTGGGGGACGCGAGGGCGCTGGCCTTGCCGGGCGAGCGCGGGGTTTCACTACGCCGTCGCCGTGGTTTGCGCGGCGGGCGCGGCCGGATGTCGGTGAGCAGGCCGGCCAGGACACCCGCATCGATATTCCCGCCGGACACCACCGCGCACTTGCGGCGGCCAGCGACACGGCGGCCTGCTGCCAGCGCCAGCGCACCGGCGCCCTCGGCGATGATGTGTTCTTCCAGTGCCAGCCGGACCAGGGTTTCACGCAGTTCGGCTTCGCGCACGATCACTACGTCGTCCAGCAGCGAGGTGCACAGGCGTCGGGTCAGGAATCCAGGGATCTTCACCCGCACGCCGTCGGCCAGCGAGGCGACGGGGGCGATCTCGCGTACGTCGCCGCGGATGGCGCGCGCCATTGAGTCAACGCCTTCCACCTGGGCACCGATCACGCGCACGCCCTGTGATTTCAGCGCCAGTGCAACGCCGGAGGCCAGGCCACCGCCGCCGATCGGCACGATCACCACGTCCGGTGCGTGCGCGGCCAGTTCGATGCCGACCGTACCCTGGCCGGCAATCACATCGGCGTCGTCGAACGCGGAAAGGAAGCGGTAGCCGTGGCGTTGTGCCAGTTCAACCGCGAAGGCGTAGGCCTCGTCATAGCTGGTGCCATGCTGGCGCACGGTGGCGCCCCAGTGAGCGACGCCGGCGATCTTGGTGGCCGGCGCGCCATGTGGCATCACGGTGATGGCCGGAACGTCCAGGCGGTAGGCCGCCCACGCCACGCCCTGGGCATGGTTGCCGGCCGAGGCGCAGATCACCGGCCGGGTATCGCCGCGCTCGCGGCCGGCCAGCAGCGCGTTCAACGCGCCGCGCACTTTGTAGGACCCGGTGCGCTGCAGGTTCTCCAGCTTCAGCCAGGTGCCGAAGCGCTCGGCATGGTGCAGCGGGGTAGGCGGCAGGAAGCGGCGCAGCCGGGCCTGCGCCGCCAGTACGTCGGCGACGCTTACGTCGCCGACATCGCTTTCCTGGCTGGCATCAGCGGCCGGCATGGGCCACCAGCGGGGTGCAGGCGACCGCCGCATGCGGGCACGGGCGGCGAAGAAGACGCCTCCGTACCGGCACCGTGGTCACTACGGTACGGGTGTTCATACGGATGCTCCTTCCACGGCGGTGACCTGCACGGACACGCAGTCGTAGATCTTCTCGATCTGCCGGCACAGCGTTTCCGCCGGGCGCTGGCCATCCACCACCAGTTGCAGGTGCCAGCGGCCATCGTCGGCGGCCACCGGCGCACCGCTGATCGCACGCGGCGCGAAGCCACGGCGCTCGGCCATGCCGATCACGCGCAACAGCGCGCCTTCGGCCGGGTGCAGCACCAGGTCAAGCCGGTAGTGCATTGGGGATCTCCTGGCGGGCATGGGCGGGGTTGCTTTCCAGCATCGTGCTGTTGGCGGTGTTCGGTGGCACCAGCGGCCATACGTTGGCGCGTGCATCGATGGCGACGTGCAGCAGTGCCGGGCCGGGTTCGGCCAGCAGCGCGGCCAGGCCACCCTCGACGTCATCCCGCGCGTCGATGCGGGTGGCGGAAATGCCGAACACCTGCGCCAGCGCCACGAAGTCCGGGTTGTCGGACAGGTCGATCTCGCTGTAGCGCTCGGCGAAGAACAGCTCCTGCCATTGCCGCACCATGCCCAGCGAACTGTTGTCCAGCAGCACGATCTTCACCGGCAGGCGGCAACGCGCGATGGTCGCCAGCTCCTGCACGTTCATCATGAAGCTGCCGTCGCCGGACACCAGCACCACGGTGCGATCGGGGCAGGCGAACTGCGCACCCATCGCGGCCGGCAGGCCGAAGCCCATGGTCCCCAGCGCGCCACTGGTCAGGTGGTTGCGCGGGTGGTTGAAGCGGCAGTGCTGCGCCACCCACATCTGGTGCTGGCCAACGTCGCAGGCGATCACCGCATCGGCCGGGGCCAGCTCGCTCAGGCGCTTCAGCAGCGCCGGGGCGTAGATGTGCTGGCCCGGTGCGTCGTAGCGCGCTGCGAAACGATCGCGATGCTGTGCACAGCGCTTGCGCCATGCGTCCTGGTGGGCCTTGGGGGAGGGGAAGGCCGCACGCAGGGCGCGGATGGCGTGACCGACGTTGCCGGGCACGGCGACATCGGCGCTGCGCAGCTTGGAGATCTCATATGCGTCCGCATCGATGTGAACGACGCGGGCGAACGGTGCGAACTCGGCCAGCTTGCCGGTGGCACGGTCGTCGAAGCGTGCGCCCAGCACCAGCAGCAGGTCGCTTTCCTGCACCGCCATGTTGGCCGCGCGGGTCCCGTGCATGCCCAGCATGCCCAGCGACTGCGGATGGCTGGCCGGCAGTGCGCCCAGGCCGCGCAGCGTCATCACGGTGGGGATGGCACTGGCCTCGACGAAATCGCGCAGGTCCTGCACCGCATCACCCAGCGCGATGCCACCGCCGGCGTAGACCACCGGCTTCTCGGCCGCGGCCAGCGCGGCAATGGCTTCGGCAATGGCGGCCTCGGCCGGCGCCGGCGGTGGTTCGACGCTGCTGGGCGCATGGGCCGGCAGATGGCTGGCGTCGGCCAGCTGCACGTCCTTGGGCAGGTCGATCAGCACCGGGCCGGGGCGACCTTCGCGGGCGATCCGGAACGCATCGGCCACCACGCGCGGCAGGTCATCGACGCTGCGCACCAGCCAGCTGTGCTTGACGATCGGCATCGTCAGGCCGAACACATCCAGTTCCTGGAAGGCGTCGGTGCCCAGCAGCGGCGTGCCGACCTGGCCGGTGATGCAGACCATCGGTACCGAGTCCAGCATCGCATCGGCGATGCCGGTGACCAGGTTCGACGCGCCCGGCCCGGAGGTGGCCACGCAGACGCCCACCTGGTTGCTGGCGCGGGCGAAACCATTGGCGGCCAGGGCGGCACCCTGCTCGTGGCGCACCAGGATGTGCTTCAGCGACGAGTCCACCAGCGCGTCGTAGAACGGCATGATGGTGCCACCGGGATAGCCGAACAGCGTGCGGACGCCTTCGGCCTCCAGCGCCTGGGTCAGCCAGCGCGCGCCGTTGGGCGGCGCGCTGCGGTGTGTGGAAGAGTTCATGGGGGAACCTTGCAAAGCGGGTGGGGGAG
>NZ_JBHHMJ010000374.1:0-4415 GCF_042136455.1 Stenotrophomonas sp. 3diitr2024 | reverse complement strand
GGCCGCTGGCCGGCACCGGTCGCATCAGGAAGGTGGGTTGCCGGCCAGCGGCCGGTACTACCGAAGCGTGAACTCAATCTCGCCGTCGCTGACGTCGGCCACGGCCTGGTAATCGGCCTCGGCCTGGAAATCATCCAGCCGCATGCGGCTGCCGCTGGCGACCACCGTCACCGGCACCGCATGGAAGCGCAGCGGCTCGCCCTCCACCAGGCGGTCGGCGTCGCGGCCGGGGCTGACCACCCAGACCTTGCCTTCGCCATATGCGCTGTAGACCTGGGCCCGGCCATCGGGCTCAACGCACAGGGCGGTGTCCTCATCGACGCCGATGCCGACGATGTCAGGGTCGCCGCTGTCCTGGGCGGCACGTGCCACGAACACGATCAGGCGACCGAGCCGGTCACGCTTGTCGAAATGGGTGTCGGTGACCACGCGCTGCAGGTAGGGCATCTGCAGGAAGCCGCTGTCCAGGGTCACGGCACTGCCCATCGGGTCGGCCAGCGCACCGGCCGAGGTGATGCTGCCGCCATCCATGGCGCCATAGGCATAGCCGCCGAGGATGGCCAGGCCAGCGCTGGTACCGGCAATCGGCTTGCCGGCGCGCACATGGGCGTTGAGTGCACGGTTGAGTGCGGTGCCCTTCCAGAAGCGGATATAGCGGGACTGGTCGCCGCCGGCAATGAAGATGGCATCGGCCGCGGCGACCACGCGCAGCACCGCCGGATCATCGGCACCGCGGCGGCTGTCGAAGACCAGGGTCTGCACTGCGGTAGTGCCGCCGATCTCGCGGTACAGGCGGTCCTGCAGTTCGTCGCCACCGGAGGCGCGCAGAATCAGCACACGGCCATTGCCGGCCTGCTTCAGCCACCACTGGAAGGCCTCCGGCACCCACTCGCCACCGCCCATCAGCATCATGGCGGGCGCGCGCGGACCGGGACGCGGGGATTCCAGATCGCCGATTTCGTAATAGGCGAAGCCGGGGCCCTGCAGGTCCTGCGCGGGCGCGGCCAATGGCCAGGCCAGCACCAGCAGCGCCAGCCAGGCGAAGGGGCCAGGCAGGGTCCGGTCGAGGCGTCGCATCTTGATCTCCCTGAACAAAATCGACTTGCAAGCGTTTTCACTCTTTGCCAGATAGGGGTCCAGTAGTCAAGGACATGAAAAAGGCGTTAAATGCGCGCGCCCATTCCGGAAGTCTGAATGGGGGACAGGGCCCCTCCTCTGCGGGCCGGCTTCATTTCCGAGAATTCCTCATGCGTAGACAGGCGATGGCGTGGTCGATCCAGCTGGCGTTGATGGGCGTGGCTGCTTCCGCGGCGGCCCAGGCACCGGCTTCCTCTTCGGTGCAACAACTGGACGCGGTGCAGGTCACCGGCTCGCGCATTCCGCGCGCCCAGGTGGAAGGCCCCGCTCCGATCACGGTGATCAATGCCGAGCAGATCCGCTCCAGTGGCTTCACCAGCGTGCCGGACGTGCTGCGTGCAATGACCCAGAACGGCGGTGAGACGCAGAGCCAGCAGTCTTCCAGTGGCGCCGACTTCTCGCCGGGCGCCCAGCAGGTGGACCTGCGCGGCCTGGGCCCGAACCACACGCTGGTGCTGGTCAATGGTCGGCGTATTGCCGATTTCCCGATGCCGTTCAAGGGCCGCAGCAACTTCACCGATGTCTCCAACATCCCGCTGGGCATGATCGAGCGCATCGAAGTACTGACCGGCAGCGCCTCGGCCATCTACGGCTCGGACGCGATCGCCGGCGTGGTCAACTTCATCCTGAAGAAGAAGGCCGACGGCACCACGATCGACATGCGCATGGGCACCACCAGCGAAGGCGGCGGCGAGTCGTTCGACATGAGCCTGGCCAGCGGTTTCAGCCGTGGCAACTTCAACGCCGTGTACAGCGTCGAGCTGCAGTCGCAGACCCCGCTGTGGGCCTATGACCGTGACATCCAGGACTCGACCCGGGATGGCCCCACCGAGGGTTCGCGCATCGCGCGCCGTGCCTATCTGCGCACCGACTACAACGATGACTACCTGGACCCGGGCGCCGCCACCTGCGAAGCGCTGTCCGGCCAGAACCAGGGCAGCACCTATCGTGCCTACCGCCCGAAGTACGGCTACTACTGCGGCAGCGACAGCTCGATCGGCTACGGCACCATCCTCAGCAAGCGCCGCGGCGCCAACGGCTACGCGTCGCTGAGCTACGACTTCGACAATGGCCAGCAGTGGTTCGCCGACGTGCAGCTCGGCTACCACACGATGTCGCTGATGCGCGACGTCACCCAGTGGGGCCGCATGGATGCCAACGGTGATGAGTCGGGCTACTTCAACAACGAAGCCACTGGCGAGATCGAGTTCTGGCAGCGCCAGTTCTCGCCCGAGGAAATGGGCGGCCTGCGCAACGCCATGGTGCGCAGCACTCAGAAGACCTTCAGCGTGACCACCGGCTTCAAGGGCAACCTGATTGGCAACTGGGATTACGAAGCGGCGTTGAGCCATTCGCAGTACCAGTCGCGCATCAGCTGGGCACAGATCATTGCCGCCAAGGCCAATGACCTGTTCCTCGGCCCGCAGCTGGGCGTGGATGACGACGGTTTCCCGGTCTACAACGCCGATCCGTCACGCCTGTACCGTCCACTGACCCGCGCCGAGTACGACTCGATCGCCGCGCGTACCACCTACACTCCGAAGTCGCGCACGGAAACCGCCGCCTTCACCCTGACCAACGCAGCACTGTTCGCACTGCCCGGTGGCGATGCCGGGTTTGCCGCGACCGTGGAAGTGGGCCAGCAGGCCTATTCTCTGAACCCCGATCCGCTGGCGACCGGGTACTACTACTACAGCTGGAAGGATTCGGACGGCAAGGGTTCGCGCAACCGCTGGGCGACGGCTGCGGAGCTGCGCATGCCGCTGCACGACACGGTCAACCTGAGCGTGGCGGGCCGCTACGACCAGTACCGCTATTCCGGACACAGCATCGGCAAGGCGACCTGGAGCGGCGGCCTGGAATGGCGCCCGATCGATACCCTGCTGGTGCGCGGCTCCTACGGCACCGCATTCCGTGCACCGGACCTGCACTATGTGTTTGCCGGACCGGGCAACGACGAGACCAGCGCCGAGGATCTGTACACCTGCCGCCTCGAGGAGGCCAGCGACTGTTCCGATTACGAGCGCAACCTGATCCGCAGCCGCACAGGCAACCGCCAGCTCGACCCGGAAACCAGCACCTCGTGGAGCGCCGGCTTCGTCTGGTCACCGGCGATCGGCCTGGACCTGTCGGTGGACTGGTTTGACATCGATATGCGCAACCAGGTGCAGGACATGGACGTGCGCACGCTCCTGGCCAACGAAGCAAACTGCCGCCTGGGCAGCGCCGACATCAATTCGCCGACCTGCGTGGACGCGCTCGCCCGCATCACCCGCAGCAACGACGGACGCCTGTATGGCGTGCGCGTGGAGCCGATCAACGTCGCCCGCGAATCCACCTCCGGCATCGACGCCGGCCTGCGTTATCGCCTGCAGACGGGCATCGGCGATTTCATCTTCAACGGCACGCACACCTGGGTGAAGAAGCATGATTTCCAGCGCTACCCCGGCGACCGCACCGAAGACCAGTTCGCGGTCAACAGTGGCTTCGACATTCCGCGCACCAAGACCAGCCTGAGCGTGACCTGGGAGAAGGATGCGTGGTCGGCAACGGTGTACGGCTCGCGCCTGGGCAAGCTGCCGACCTCGGACAGCTACGACCAGGTGTTCGACTGGGACAGCGGCGACAGCCCGTACGTGAAGGCGACCTATCGCTACAACGCCTCGCTGCAGTACCGCGTCGACGACCACTCGCGCCTGTCGCTGTCGGTGGTCAACGTGTTCAACAAGATGCCGCCGAAGGACCGTACCTACACCGCTTACCCGTACTACGACGTGTCCTGGTTCGACAGCGTCGGCCGCACGATCAACCTGCAGTACACCCACAAGTTCGGTGGCAGCGCACTGTAAGGCGCGCCGCCTTGCAGCACGTGGACGACGAGGCCCGCCATTGGCGGGCCTTGTTGTTTGCGGCTCTGGTAGATGCCCACCGGCACTGTTTCGCCGTGCGCCCACCAAGGTGAGCGGCAACCAGAGCGGGTCACCAGGGTTTTCCACACAACGCGTGGAAAGTGATGGGAACTTGGTGTGGACAAGTGGGTTCGAGCGTTGCGGTGCAGGCATTTCCTGGCGTGGTGATTTTTTGCCCACGCCTCCAGTTGTTTTCCACACCACGCGTGGAAAGCGATGGGAACTTGGTGTGGACAAGTGGGTGCGAGCATTGCACCGCAGGCGTTTCGAAGCGTGGTGAAAATTTGTCCATATTGCACAGGCAACCTGGCAGAGCCGAGCCCACGCTCTGCTGATACCCCCCTGAGCCGAGCGTAGGCTCGGCTCTAC
>NZ_JBHHMJ010000366.1:0-1605 GCF_042136455.1 Stenotrophomonas sp. 3diitr2024 | reverse complement strand
GCAGCCTTTCCAGGCATCCGGGGTTGCCGGTCAGCGGCCGGCACTACCCGGTCATGTTGCTCTGCGTATCGCCGCCGCCGGGCGCTCCGGCGACAATACGGGTCCGAGCTGTTCCCCGTTCCCGTAATCGAGTGACTGATGAGCGCCTCTTTCGTTTCGCCTGATGTGATCCGCCGCCTGTTCGCGCAGGCCATGTCCCGCATGTACCGCACCGAAGTGCCGCTGTACGGCACGCTGGTGGAACTGGTGGAGCGGATCAACGCGCAGGTGCTTGCCCGGGACCCGGCGCTGGCCGCGCAGCTGCAGCGCAACGACGAGCGTGCGCGGCTGGATGAAGAGCGTCATGGCGCGATCCGCGTCGGTACCGTGCAGGAACTGGCGACGCTGCGCCGCCTGTTCGCGGTGATGGGCATGTACCCGGTCGGCTACTACGACCTGTCGGTGGCCGGCGTGCCGGTGCACTCCACCGCGTTCCGCCCGCTGACCGGCGCGGCGCTGGCGCAGAACCCGTTCCGCGTGTTCACCTCGCTGCTGCGCCTGGAGCTGATCGAAGACGAAGCCCTGCGTGCCGAGTCGGCGAAGATCCTGGCGCGCCGTCGCATCTTCACCGACGGCGCGCTGGCGCTGATCGACCAGGCCGAGCGCGACGGTGGCCTGTCGCAGGCCGATGCCGAGCGCTTCGTCCAGCAGGCGCTGGAAACCTTCCGCTGGCACGGCGATGCCACGGTCGATCTGCCGACCTACCACGCACTGCACAACGCGCACCGCCTGGTGGCTGACGTGGTCAGTTTCCGCGGCCCACACATCAACCACCTGACCCCGCGCACGCTGGACATCGACGCTGCACAGGCGGCAATGATCGAGCATGGCATGGCGGCCAAGGCCGTGATCGAAGGCCCGCCGCGCCGTGCCTGCCCGATCCTGCTGCGCCAGACCAGCTTCAAGGCGCTGGAAGAAGCCGTGCATTTCCCGGATGCCGAAGGGGGTGATGCCGGCACCCATACCGCGCGCTTCGGCGAGATCGAACAACGCGGCCTGGCGCTGACCCCGAAGGGCCGCGCGCTGTACGACCAGCTGCTGTCGCAGGCCCGCGACGCCGGTGGTGAAGGCAGCACCGGCGGCGACTACGGCCAGCGCCTGCAGGCGGTGTTCGCCAGCTTCCCGGATGACCATGACACCCTGCGCCAGGAAGGCCTGGGGTATTACCGCTACCAGCTGACCGACGCTGGCCGCGCCGCGCCGGAGCGCGTGGCCGATCTGCCCGCTGAAGTGCTGGTGGCCGCCGGCTTGGCCACGGCTGACCCGATCGTCTACGAGGATTTCCTGCCGGTCAGTGCCGCGGGCATCTTCCAGTCGAACCTGGGCGGCGAAGAACAGCGCGCCTATGCCGCGCATGCCAACCGCGAAGCCTTCGAGCAGGCCTTGGGCGTGGCGGTGAACAACGAGTTCGAGATCTACGAGCGGCTGCAGGCCGAATCGCTGGCGGCGCTGCGCGGGTAAACCGCTTGCCGTGGAGCCGAGCGTGGGCTCGGCTCTACAGGGATTCTGCGGAGCGGCCCCTTTGTAGAGCCGGCCGCTGGCCGGCTGTTGGGGAAGCCGGCCAGC
>NZ_JBHHMJ010000360.1:0-8622 GCF_042136455.1 Stenotrophomonas sp. 3diitr2024 | reverse complement strand
GACGGATGCGCGAACCGGTGACCTCGATGCGGTCGAGGTTGGTCGCTTCCTGGGCGTGGGCCGTCGCGGTGGTGGCACCGGCGACAAGCGCGATCACAACTGCGTCACGCAGCTGGCTGCGGAACAGGGCCTGGATGCGTTCCAGTGCCGCCTCGTCGTTGCCTTCGAAGCGCAGCACCAGCACCGGCGTGGTATTGGAGGCACGCACCAGGCCCCAGCCATCGGCGAAGTCCACGCGCAGCCCGTCGATGGTCGACAGGCGGCCACCCACATACGGGTTGTCCGGGGACTGCGCCGCCGCCACCAGCATCGCCACCAAGGCATGCGGCGTCCCGTCGGCCACCGGTACCTTCAGCTCCGGCGTGGCGACCATTTCCGGCAGCTCGCCCAGCACCTCGCCCGGCGTTTCCTCGCGCTGGGCCAGGATCTCCAGCAATCGCGCAGCGGCGTACAGACCGTCGTCGAAACCGAACCAGCGTTCCTTGAAGAAGAAGTGGCCGCTCATCTCGCCGGCCAGCTCGGCATCGGTCTCGCGCATCTTCGCCTTCATCAGCGAATGCCCGGTCTTCCACATCAGCGGGCTGCCACCGTTGCGCAACACGTGGTCGGACAGCTTGCCGGTGCACTTCACGTCGTAGATCACCATCGCGCCCGGATTGCGCATCAACACATCGGCAGCAAACAGCATCAGCAGGCGATCGGCGTAGATGATCCGGCCTTCGCCGGTCACCACGCCCAGCCGGTCGCCGTCGCCATCGAAGGCAACGCCGAGATCGGCGCCAAAGCGCTTGACCGTCTGCACCAGGTCTTCCAGGTTGGCCGGTTCGCTCGGGTCGGGATGATGGTTGGGGAAGGTGCCGTCGACATCGCAGTACAGCGGAATGACGTCGGCGCCGATCGCTTCCAGCAGCTGCGGCGCCAATGCGCCGGCCACGCCATTGCCGGCATCGGCCACGACCTTCAGCGGGCGGTCCAGCTGCACGTCATCGGCGATGCGCTGGATGTAGTCGGCACTGACATCGCGCTGCTGGTAGTCACCGGGCTCAGCGGCCTGCACCAGGCGGCCCTCGACGATGCGCTGGTAGAGATCGGTGATGGCATCGCCGGACAGCGTCTCGCCGCCAATGACCACCTTGAAGCCGTTGTACTCGGGCGGATTGTGGCTGCCGGTGACTGCCACGCAGGTGCCGGTACGCAGATGGAAGGCGGCGTAGTACACCAGCGGGGTCGGCGCCAGGCCGATGTCGATCACCGCGCAGCCGGCACGGCGCAGGCCCTCGGCCAGCCCGGCCGTCAGCTCGGGTCCGGACAGGCGGCCATCGCGACCGATCACCACCTCGCGCAGGCCCTGCTCCAGTGCCACGGTGCCGATGGCCTGGCCGATCAGCGCCGCGGTCTTCGATGTCAGTTCACTGCCCACCACGCCGCGGATGTCATAAGCACGGAAGATGCCGGCGGCCAGCTCTTCAGCGGGCACTGGCGGTGGCGGCGGTGGCGCGGCATCGCCACTGCCGGTCACAGCGGCCTCGGGTGGCGGCGCCTGCTGCAGGCTCTCGCTCAGGGTCGGGCCATGGTCGGCCTCGGACGCTGCGGCGCGGCGCGGCAAGGGCAGCGACTTCGGCAGTCGGTCACGTCCCACCACCAGCAACACGGCAATGAACGCCAGCAGCAACGCCACAATGGCGCTGGCCAGCGCGCCCAGGCCCAGCGGACCGGCGTCGACATTCGGCACCGACGCGACCAGCCGCAGCGGCGTGCCTGCAACCGGGCGCGCCAGGGCTTCCGCACTTTCGGACAGGCCCGCGTTGCCCTGGGTGACCAGATCGAAGCCACCCTGGCGCAGGCCAAGGAAGCCGGCGGACGGCGCACGCACCTGGTCCAGCGGCGAGGTCAGCCGCAGCAGCGGCTGGCGGACATAGATCACGGCCGCCCCCAGGCTGCCCAGCTGCACCGGCGCGGCCAGGCCCAGGCGATTGCCGCCGCCGTCGCGGACCACGCGCAGGCTGGGCCTGGCCTCGGCCAGCGCGGCTTCCAGCAGGGCCAGGCGTGCATACCCGAAGGTGGCCGGATCGGCATAGGCGTTGGCCAGATCGGCCGTCAGCACCTCGACCTGCTCAACCCCGGTCCAGCTCTCGCGCACGGCCAGCGCCGCTGCAGCGGCATCGCCGGCCTGCAGCGCCTGCTGCACGCGATCGTTCTTCAACTGCTGCTGCAGCTGCTGCAATTGGCCTGCAGCGGCCTGCTGCAGGCCCTGCACGGCCTGGTCGCGCGCTTCTTCCAGCGCCTGGCCGTTGGCCTCCTGCCGCCATTGCTGCACCGCGCTCCATCCGAACCAGCCGGCCAGCAGGATCAGCAGCACCCCCAGTAGTGGTGCACTGCGACCCAACGACCGTCCCCGCTGTCCTTCCCCGATGCCGCTCATCGATGTCCCCTGTCAACGCACCCCGGTATGGCCGAATCCACCCGTGCCCCGCACGCTGTCAGTGAAAGTATCCACCACCTGCAGGCTGACGCGGGCAATCGGAACCACCACCAGCTGCGCGATGCGATCGCCGGGCTCGATGGTGAAGGCCTCGCGGCCACGGTTCCAGACGCTGATCAGCAGCGGCCCCTGGTAGTCGGCATCGATCAGGCCGGTGCCGTTGCCCAGCACGATGCCATGCCGATGGCCCAGCCCGGAACGCGGCAGGATCACCGCGCACAGGTTCGGGTCGGCAATGTGGATGGCCAGGCCGCTGGGCACCAGCGCGGTGTCGCCCGGCTGCAGGGTCAGCGCGGTATCCAGCGCCGCGCGCAGGTCCATGCCGGCGCTGGCTTCGGTGGCGTAGGCCGGCAGCGGCCAGCTGTCGCCGAAGCGCGGATCGAGCAGCTTGACCTGCAGCGGTTGGGAAAGGGATGCCTGGGTCATGCCTGGAGTCTCCGCGCGATCAGCGCCAGCAGTTGTTCGGCCAGTTCGCGCTTGGAGGTGGCCGGGAATACCTGTTCACCGTCCTGCCAGAAGGCCGTGGCGGCATTGTTGTCGCTCTCGAAACCACCGCCACTGATGCCGACCTGGTTGGCGATCACCAGGTCCAGGCGCTTGTCGATCAGCTTGCCGCGAGCATATTTCTCCACGTCATGGGTCTCGGCGGCAAAGCCGACCACCAGCTTCAGCGACTGCGTCTGCGCGGCGACTTCGGCCAGGATGTCCGGCGTGCGCACCAGCTCGATCACCAGCGACTGGCTGTCGGCGGTCTTCTTCAGCTTCTGCGCGGCGACCTGGCGCGGGGTGTAGTCGGACACTGCGGCGGCACCGATATAGATGTCGGCGGGCAGCGACTTCAGTACGGCATCGCGCATCTGCGCGGCCGAGCGCACATCGATGCGCTGCACGCCCGGCGGCGTCGGCAGCTGTACCGGGCCACTGACCAGCACCACCTGCGCGCCCAGCGCGGCGGCGGCGGCGGCCAGGGCGAAGCCCATCTTGCCGCTGCTGCGGTTGCCGACGTAGCGCACCGGATCGATGTCTTCGTAGGTCGGGCCGGCACTGATCAGCAGGCGCAAGCCCTGCAGGGCACGGGTTTCCGGCGCGGCAACCGTCGCAGCGGTACCGCCATTGGCCACCAGCGCGGCCACGATGTCGCCCGGTTCAGCCAGCCGGCCGGGGCCGGATTCACCTTCGGCCAGCGGGCCATCGACCGGGCCGATCACCTGCGCACCGCGCTGGCGCAGCAGGGCGATGTTGGCCTGGGTAGCCGGATGCAGCCACATCCGGTGGTTCATTGCCGGGCAGATCGTCAGCGGTGCGGTGCTGGCCAGGCACAGGGTGCTGACCAGGTCATCGGCATGGCCTTGGGCCAGCCGCGCCAGCAGATCGGCGGTACCCGGCGCGACCACGATGCGGTCGGCCCAGCGGGCCAGCTCGATGTGGCCCATGGCCTGCTCGGCGGCGCTGTCCCACAGCGTGGTGCGGGTCGGCTGCCCGGACAGGGCCTGGAAGCTGAGCGGAGTGACGAACTGCTGGGCACCGGCGGTCATCGCCACCTGCACCTGGGCACCGGCATCGCGCAGGCGCCGCACCAGCTCCAGGGCCTTGTAGGCCGCGATCCCGCCTCCGACGCACAACAGCAGTTTCTGGCCTTCCAGCGCGCGGGCCGGCGCGGGGGAAGCGTTGGGGGAGTCAGCCACCTGGAATTCCTGTGCAAACGAGGGCATTAGCTTACCCGATGGTCGGTAATGTCCCGGTGCACAGCGCACATAGCGGGCGGCTATCAGCAGATGGGACTTGCACCACAACGCTTCCGGGGTTCAAGACACCGCGATTCGGAACTTTCCTATACCTGTAGGCCGGCCACGTTTGCAGAATCGTCAGTGGCCACCGCTGGTGTGCCGCTTCGCTTTTCGAGGATCCCGCGTGCACCCGCGCATCATCATCGCCGACGACCATCCCGTCGTCCTGCACGGCATCCGCATCGTGCTGCAGACCCATCTGATGGAGGTCGTCGGCAGCGCGCGTGACGGCGCCCAGCTGCTGCAGCTGGTCGTGCACCACGGCTGCGACGCGGTGCTGACCGACCTCTCCATGCCGGGCACCGGCCCGGATGGCCCGGAACTGATCGCTGAGCTGCGCGCACGCCACCCGGGCCTGCCCGTGGTGGTGCTCACCGGCGCCCGTCACCCCGGCCTGCTCGATGGCCTGCTGCGTGAAGGTGTCAGTGGCCTGGTCGACAAGTGCGCCGATTTCGGGGAGTTGCCGCAGGCCCTGAACGCGGCCATGGCCGGGCAGGTGTTCGTCTCGCAGCAGCTGCGCCATCACCTGCAGGCGCGCGACCTGATGTTCGCGCGTGAACCGGCGGCGCTGTCGGCCCGCGAACAGGAAGTGCTGGACCTGTTGGCCGCCGGGCTGAAAGTGAACGCCATCGCCGTCCACTGCGGCCGCAGCCCGAAAACGATCAGCCGGCAGAAGGCCGAAGCCAAGCGCAAGCTGGGGCTGCAGAACAACCAGGAGCTGTTCGCCTATCTGCAGTCGCGACGCGACTGAGGCAACAGCCTACCCGGGCGTGCGCCCTGCCCTGATGGGACGCATTACCCGCGCTGGCGATGATGCAGGCATGCCCATCCATGACTGGCCCGAGCAGGAACGTCCCCGCGAGAAGCTGATCGCCCGCGGCCCCGCCACGTTGTCCGACGCAGAGCTGCTGGCGCTGTTCCTCGGCTCTGGCTTCGGTGGACGCGACGCGGTGCAGACCGCCCGCGACCTGTTGCAGGCGCATGGCCCCCTGCGCGTGCTGCTGGACCGCCCGGCCCGCGAGCTGGCCCGGTTGCCGGGGCTGGGGCCGGCACGAAGCTGTGCCCTGGCCGCCGGCCTGGAACTGGCCCATCGCTACCTGGCCGCCGAGCTTCAGCAGGGCGAGGCGGTCGGCAACAACCCAGCCGCGGTCGGCCGCTACCTGCAGCACCGCCTGCGCGGCCAGGCCCGCGAGATCTTCATGGCGCTGTTCCTGGACAACCGCCACCGGCTGATCGCCTGCGAGGAACTGTTTCAGGGCACCATCAATGCCGCCCCGGTCTACCCCCGCGAGGTGGTGCGGCGAGCCCTGCTGCACAATGCGGCAGCGGTGATCCTCAGCCACAACCACCCCTCCGGCGACCCGGAACCCTCCGGCGCCGACACCCGGATCACCGATGAACTGCAGCAGGCGCTGGCACTGGTGGACGTACGCCTGCTGGACCACTTCGTGGTCGGCGAAGGCCGCCCCGTTTCGTTTGCTGAACGGGGCCTGCTGTCCCCGCCCCAGCCACGCCTGTTCGGCTGAGCGGGCCTGACCAGGGCCGGGCAGGTACCCCCCACAGGCATGTTCTAGTCAGCGTGGGCGCGGGTATCTGCGCTAAAATGGGCGATTCCGCCGCTCATTCTCACAGCAGGCCTCGTGAAAAATCTCCTCCGCGCCCTGATCAGCCAAGGCATCGAAGCCTTGCGCGCCAATGGCACCCTGCCCGCCGACTCCCTGCCGCCGGACTTCGTGGTCGAGCGCCCGAAGACCCGTGACCATGGCGACTTCGCCACCAACGCCGCGATGCTGCTGGCCAAGGCCGCGCGCAGCAATCCGCGCGCACTGGCTCAGGCGCTGGTCGAGGCGCTTCCGCGCAGCGAGGACGTCAGCAAGGTCGAGATCGCCGGCCCCGGCTTCATCAACTTCCACCTGGCTCCGGCTGCGTACCAGCGCGAAGCCGCGTCGGTCATCAAGGAAGCCCACGACTACGGCCGCAACCTGTCCGGCAATGGCCGCACGGTGGGCGTGGAGTACGTGTCGGCCAACCCGACCGGCCCGCTGCATGTCGGCCATGGCCGCGCGGCGGCGATCGGCGACTGCGTGGCCCGCGTGCTCGACGCCAACGGCTGGAACGCCAAGCGCGAGTTCTACTACAACGACGCCGGCGTGCAGATCGAGAACCTGGCGCTGTCGGTGCAGGCCCGCGTGAAGGGCATTGCGCCGGACCAGGAAGGCTGGCCGGAAGGCGGCTACCGCGGTGAGTACATCGCCGATGTTGCCCGCGCCTACATGGCCGGCGCCAGCGTTGACCTGGAAGGCACGCTGGTGGTCGGCGCCAAGGACCCGGACGACATGCAGGCGATCCGTCGCTTCGCCGTGGCCTACCTGCGCAACGAGCAGAACCTGGACCTGGCCGCCTTCGGCGTCGACTTCGACATCTACTTCCTGGAAAGCTCGCTGTACGCCGATGGCAAGGTCGCCGAGGCCGTGGCCAAGCTGCAGGCCTCCGGGCACACCTACGAGGAAGGCGGCGCGCTGTGGCTGCGCAGCACCGATTTCGGTGACGACAAGGACCGCGTGATGCGCAAGTCCGACGGCACCTTCACCTACTTCGTACCGGACGTGGCCTACCACCTGTCCAAGTGGCAGCGCGGCTACGAGCGCGCGATCACCGAACTGGGTGCCGATCACCACGGCTCGCTGGCGCGCGTACGCGCCGGCCTGCAGGCGCTGGAAGTGGGCATCCCGCAGGGCTGGCCGGAATACGTGCTGCACCAGATGGTCACCGTCATGCGCGGCGGCGAGGAAGTGAAGCTGTCCAAGCGTGCCGGCAGCTACTTCACCCTGCGCGACCTGATCGAGGAGGCCGGCCGCGATGCGACCCGCTGGTTCCTGATCGCGCGCAAGCCCGATTCGCAGCTGACCTTCGACATCGACCTGGCCCGCCAGCAGAGCAACGACAATCCGGTGTTCTACGTGCAGTACGCGCACGCCCGCGTCTGCAGCCTGCTGCGCCAGGCCCAGGAAAAGGGCCTTGTGTACGAGCAGGGCAATGGCCTGGCCAATCTGGGCCGCCTGGCCGACGATGCCTCGCTGGGGCTGATGAACGAGATCTCGCGGTATCCGGAAGTGGTGGAAGCGGCCGGCGTGGCGCTGGAGCCGCACCTGGTGGCGCAGTACCTGCGTGAATTGGCGCATGCCTTCCACACGTGGTATCACGGGACGCCGGTGCTGGTGGACGACGCCACCGATCGCAACGCCAAGCTGACCCTGGCCTGCGCGGCGCGCCAGGTGCTGGCCAACGGCCTCGAACTCCTGGGCGTGAGTGCCCCGGAAAAAATGTAAGCATCAGGAGACGCAGTACACATGGCAGCACGACGCGGCAAAACCCAGGCACGACGCAACAGCAGCAGCCAGGGCACCCCCGGATGGGTGTGGCTGGTGGCCGGTGTGGCGATCGCCGCCGTGGTGTTCCTGGCGGCGCCGAACCTGTTCAAGGGCGAAGGCGATGGCTTCCTGCGTGCCGGTCCGCAGCCGAACCCGAACGCGCAGCCGGCCCCGGTCGCTGATGCCGACAGCGATGTCGGCAGCCAGCCGGACGCGCAGCCGGCCACGCCGAAGCCGGCCGAACCGGAGAAGCCCGCCGCGACGCAGTACGACTTCTACACCCTGCTGCCGGGCAAGGAAGTGGAAATGTCCGACGCCGAACTGGCCGCCAGCGCGCGCGCCGAGGATCAGCGCCGGGCCAAGGCCGAAGCGTCGCGCGCGCAGGCCGCGCTGGAGGGCAAGCCGGTACCGCCGGCCAGTACGGCCACGCCGGCACCGACCGCAACGGCCAGCGTCGCAAGCACCGCGCCGGTAACCGCGACCAACCGTCCGTTGCCGGCACCGCTGAGCGAGCGCCCGGCTGCGGCAACCCCGTCGGCCAGCACGGCGGCCGCGACTCCGGCGCCGCGCGCGGAAAGCGCGCCCGCCGCATCGGCACCGCCGGCATCCGCAGCTGCACCGGCGGCCGCCGACAACGCCCGCTACATCCTGCAGGCAGGAGCCTTTGGGGCTTCCGGTGACGCCGAAGCCACCAAGGCCAAGCTGGCCATGATGGGCCTGGCGGCACGCGTGGAGTCGGCGCAGATCAACGGCAAGACCGTGTACCGCGTGCGCATGGGCCCGTACGGCAGTGCCGGCGAGTTGTCCGAAGCCAAGCAGAAGCTGGATGGCACCGGCCTGCAGGCGATGGCGATCAAGGCGCAGTAAGCCTGCCGATGTGAATGAAAAAGCCGGGCAGTGCCCGGCTTTTTCGTTTCTGTAGAGCCGAGCCATGCTCGGCTGAATCCAGACGAAGCCGAGCATAGGCTCGGCTCTACAGGAC
>NZ_JBHHMJ010000342.1:0-1657 GCF_042136455.1 Stenotrophomonas sp. 3diitr2024 | reverse complement strand
CGGCCGCTGGCCGGCAATTGAAGCGTCTGAGGTTGCCGGCCAGCGGCCGGCACTACCGATGGCGAGGGTTATCGCGAAAATTCGCGCAGCAGTACCGCGATCGAGGCCACGTTGGCCAGCACGCACAGCCAGAACACCCATTGGAACGCGGCCTTGCGGTGCTTGTGGCGGAACAGCGCCTGGCCCAGCAGCGCGCCGGGCCAACCACCGGCAAAGGCCAGCAGCTGCAGGGTGCGCTCGGGAATCCGCCACTGCTTTCGCTGCGCCGCGCGCTTGTCATGGCCATAGAGGCCGAACGACACTGCGCTGGCCAGCACGCACCAGCCGCCCAGCCACAGCGGCAGCACGCTGCTGATCATCAATGCAGCCAACGCGCCGAAGGCAGCCAGCGCGAGATTACGCCGCCACGCCACTTACAGCGCGTCGAGGAAGCCGCGCACGGCCGGGCCGAAACGCTCGAAATCGACGAGGAAGGCGTCGTGGCCCTGCTGCGATTCCAGGCCGATGAAGTGCGCATCGGCACCGCCGGCGCGCAGGCCATCGGCAATCTGTTGCTGCTGCTGCACGGGGAACAGGATGTCGGTGTTGGCGCCGATCGCCAGCGCCTTCTCCACCCGGATCTTCGCGAGCCCAGCCAGCACGTCGCCGTCGGCATACTCGGCCAGGTCGAACCAGTCCATCGAGCGGCTCAGGTACAGGTAGCAGTTCGGATCGAAGAAACGCACGAAGCGCCGTGCGTGGCCTTCCAGATAGCTTTCCACCTGGAATTCCAGGCCGAACGGATCGTCGTCGGTCTGGTCCGAATCCAGCCGTACGCGGCCGAAGCGGCCATCCCACTCCAGTGCGGAGCGGTAGGTGATCACGCCCAGCTTGCGCGCCATGCGCATGCCGGACTCGGGGTACTCGGCATCGTCGTAGTGGCCGCCATTCCAGCGCGGGTCAAGGCGGATCGCCTCGCGCTGAAGCGAGCGGATCGCGATCGAGAACGGCAACGCCTGCGCGCTGCCGGAAATGTTGACGTGGCTGCGCGCGATGCCCGGATGCAGCATCAGGATGGCAAGGGCCGTCATGCCGCCCATCGAGTTGCCGACCACGCAGGCCAGTCGCTCGATGCCCAGTGCACGCACGACGTCGACGGCGGCGCGGGCGCCGTCTTCGACCGACAGCTCGGGGAAGCCCAGGCGATACGGTTCGCCCGTGGCCGGGTTGAGCGAAGCGGGGCCGGTCGAGCCCTTGCAGCTGCCCAGCGAATTCACGCACACCACGAACCAGCGGTTGGTATCGATCGGCTTGCCGGGGCCAACCATCGCTTCCCACCAGCCCGGTGCTGGGTTGGCCTCGTTGGCCGCCGCATGCGCATCCGGCGACAGGCCGGTCACGATCAGGATCGCATTGCTGGCGTCAGTCGCCAGCGTTCCCCAGGTCTCGTAGGCCACGCGCGCGCCGTGCAGGGCGCCACCGCGCTTGAACGGGAACGGCGAGGGCAGGGCGTGGAAGCGGGTGCCGGGCGGGATGAATTCGGTCATGCACGCATTCTAGCGGGGCCGCATGTGGAGCTGGCGACACGTTGGCTTCCATCGGCGATGCAGGTAGTGCCGGCCGCTGGCCGGCAACCTCATGAATCCTGATGCGCCTGCGTGGTTGCCGGCCAGCGGCC
>NZ_JBHHMJ010000338.1:0-3493 GCF_042136455.1 Stenotrophomonas sp. 3diitr2024 | reverse complement strand
CACCGCGTCGGTTGCCGCGGCGGTGCTGACGGCCTGGCCCTTGGCGGCCAGGTCGGCAGTGAACACCCCATCATCCAGCACCGCATGCACGGCGTCTTCCACCGCGGCCGCTTCGGCTTCCAGCCCCAGCGAATGGCGCAGCAGCATCGCGGCGCTGAAGATTGTCGCGTACGGATTGGCGATGCCCTTGCCGGCGATGTCCGGGGCCGAACCGTGGATGGGCTCGTAAATGCCCACCGCACCGGGCTCGCCCAGCGAGGCCGACGGCAGCAGGCCCAGCGAACCGGCCAGCATCGAGGCCTCATCGGTGAGGATGTCGCCGAACATGTTCTCGGTGACGATCACGTCGTACTCGCGTGGCTTGGCCAGCAGGTGCATGGCCATCGAATCGACCAGCTGGTGCTCCAGCGCCACGTCCGGGAATTCTTCGCGGCCGATGCGTGCGGCCACGTCGCGCCACAGGCGCGAGGTTTCCAGTACATTGGCCTTGTCCACCGAGGTGACCTTGCCGCGACGCTGCTGGGCCAGGCGGAAGGCGCTGCGCAGCACGCGCTCGATCTCGGCCACGGTGTAGCGGCACAGGTCGCTGGCACTGTCGGCATCGCGGGTCTTGTCGCCGAAGTAGATGCCGCCGGTCAGTTCGCGCACCACCACGAAGTCCACGCCCTGCAGCAGCTCGGCCTTGATCGGCGAGGCGTGCAGCGCGGCCTCGTGGGTACGCACCGGGCGCAGGTTGGCATACAGGCCCAGCGCCTTGCGGATCGCCAGCAGGCCCTGTTCCGGGCGCACCTTGGCGTTCGGGTCGGACCACTTCGGGCCGCCGACCGCGCCCAGCAGCACCGCATTGGCGGCCTGGCAGGCGGCCAGCGTCGACGCCGGTAGCGGTTCACCGTGGCGGTCGATGGCGATGCCACCGATGTCGTGCTCGCTGAAGGTGAAGGTGTGGTTGAAGCGTCCGGCGACCGCCTTCAGGACGGCAACTGCCGCGGCGGACACTTCCGGGCCGATGCCATCACCGGGCAGGACAACAATTTCAGCGTGCATGCTCACTCTCGTAACGTTCGATTTCAGGGACACGGCCCAACAGATACCCCAACTGGTCGACGCCTTCCAGCAGGCAGGTCTGCGAGAAGCCATCCAGCGGGAAGGAATAGACCTGGCCATCGGGGGTGCGCAGTTCGCGCGCAGCCACGTCGATGGTCAGCGCATCGTCCGGGCGCTGCATCAGCGCCTGTACGTCGGCCTCGTCCAGCACGATCGGCAGCAGGCCGTTCTTCAGCGCGTTGCCGCGGAAGATGTCCGCGATCTCGCTGCTGACGATGGCACGCAGGCCCAGGTCGGTCAGCGCCCACGGTGCATGCTCGCGCGAAGAACCGCAGCCGAAGTTGCGGCCCGCCAGCAGGATGCTGCGGCCGGCGTTGTGCGGCTGGTTGAAGGCGAAGTCGGCCACCGGCGAACCATCAGCTTGCCAGCGCCAGTCGTTGAACGCGTTGCGACCCAGCCCGGCACGCTCGGTGGTGGACAGGAACCGCGCCGGGATGATCTGGTCGGTGTCGATGTTGGTCTGGCGCAGCACCACGCTGGCCGAGGTCAGGGTACGGAAACCGGCCATCACGCCACCTCCTGTGCGAACAGTTCGCGGGTGTCGGCAACGTGCCCGTTCACCGCGGCCCACGCCGCGCTCATCGGCGAGGCCAGCAGCGTGCGCGAACCGGGCCCCTGCCGGCCTTCAAAATTGCGGTTGCTGGTACTCACGGCCAGCTGGCCGGGGGCGACCAGATCGCCGTTCATCGCGATGCACATCGAGCAGCCCGGCTCGCGCCATTCGGCACCGGCCGCGCGCACGATCTCGTGGATGCCCTCGGCCTCGGCCTCGCGCTTGACGATCTCCGAGCCCGGTACCACCAGCATGCGTACGCGCTCGGCAACACGACGGCCGCGCAGCACCTGTGCGACTTCGCGCATGTCGCTCAGGCGGCCGTTGGTGCACGAACCAACGAACACTACGTCCACCGGTGTGCCCGCCAGCGCCTTGCCGGCCTGGAAGTGCATGTAGTCCAGGCCCTTCTGTGCGGCGGCATCGTTGGCGGCGGGAATCGGCGCATCCACGGCGATCGCGGTACCCGGATGCGTACCCCAGGTCAGGGTCGGGCGGATGTCGGCGGCGTCGATGTGCACTTCGCTGTCGAAGCGCGCGCCGTCATCGCTGCGCAGCTGTTGCCAGCGCGCCACGGCAGCGTCGAAGTCGGCGCCCTTGGGGCCGCGCGGCGTAGCGGCGACGAAGTCGAAGGTGACCTGGTCGGGCGCGACCATGCCGGCGCGTGCACCGGCCTCGATCGACATGTTGCACAGGGTCATGCGCTGTTCCATGTCCATCGCTTCGATGGTGCTGCCACGGAACTCGATCACGTGGCCGGTGCCGCCGTTGACGCCGATCACGCCGATGATGTGCAGGACCACATCCTTGGCGCCGACGCCGGGTGCCAGCGCACCGTCAACGGTGATCGCGAAGGTCTTGGCTTTGCGCTGCAGCAGGCACTGCGTGGCCAGCACGTGGCCGACCTCGCTGGTGCCGATGCCGAAGGCCAGCGAGCCGAATGCACCGTGGGTGGAGGTGTGGCTGTCACCGCAGACGATGGTCATGCCCGGCTGGGTGAAGCCCTGTTCCGGCGCAATGACATGGACGATGCCGCGGTTGTCCGAGGCCATGTCGAACAGTTCGATGCCGTGCTCGGCGCAGTTTCGCGCCAGGGTTGCGACCTGTGCCTCGGAAGCGGCGCTGGCGTAGGGCAACGTGCCGTCGGCCGCAGTCGGCAGGGTCGGCGTGGAGTGGTCCATCGTCGCCTTGGTGCGGTCCGGCCGGCGCGGCGCCAGGCCGCGCTCGCGCAGTTCGGTGAATGCCTGCGGCGAGGTGACCTCATGGATCAGGTGCAGGTCGATGTACAGCACGGCGGGTGCGCTGTCGGATTCGGGAACCACCACGTGGGCGTCCCACAGTTTGTCGTACAGGGTGCGGGGTGCGGAAGTCATGCGTATGCCTGGCAGAAGTACGAAGTTGCGAACATCAGGAATGAATATGAAAGGGTCAAGTCAGCGACGGCGGGCGAGGACCCGCAGCCGCACGTAGTCGGCCAGCGGCTGGCCGAATGCGTCACGAGGCAACTCGGCAAGCAGGCTAGTAGCCGCCTCGCGCACGGTGGCGCGGGCCTCGGCGGGCAGGTCATCCAGCAGTGGCGCGGCGAATACCCGCAGCCAGCCGGCCACGCCGGTCGGCAGCGGGGTCGGGCGCGGCGTGCATTCGATCAGTTGCACCTGGAAGCCATGCTGGCGCAGGCGGTCGGCATAGGCATCGGCGGTCGGGAAGTACCACTGGAAGGTGCTGGCGCCATGGCCGTGGGCCACGCGTGCGGCCTGTACCGCCGCGACGATCGTGCCACGTTGCCATGGCCGCCGAACTCGGCGACGAAGCGGCCACCGGGGCGCAGCGCGCGAC
>NZ_JBHHMJ010000019.1:0-431 GCF_042136455.1 Stenotrophomonas sp. 3diitr2024 | reverse complement strand
TCGGTCTGACCCCGATCGTGCTGCACGGCGCCGGCCCGCAGCTGGATGCCGAGCTGTCGGCCGCCGGCATCGAGAAGCAGACCGTCAACGGCCTGCGCGTGACTTCGCCGGAAGCATTTTCGTTTGATAAATTAATGATAATACTTCTGGATCAACACCCTCACACATATAATGCAACGTTTGATATAACATTTCAAATAAATACGGATTATGTTTTTTATCTTCTGTTGCTTTATCAGTTAACTCAACAATAAATGATGCATAAGCAGTTAAAAATATATCCTCGCGAATTTCTTTCATAGTTGAAATAATCTCGCCTTGTTGCAATGTTCCAAGCCCAGATCCCATTTGAATTAGAAAATGGCCATGTGTCATTAATTGCGACACAGATGCTAATCGGCTTTTCGGTTTTTTTGCCCCTCTTGCCATTG
>NZ_JBHHMJ010000326.1:0-2958 GCF_042136455.1 Stenotrophomonas sp. 3diitr2024 | reverse complement strand
GCTGGCGCAGGGTCGATTCGGCACCGTCGGCGGCCACCGCCAACGCCGCTTCCAGGCGGCGCCCGTCATCCAGGCGCAGGCGCACGCCGTCCTCGTCCTCGTCGATCGAGGCATCCATGCGCTCCACCGCCTGCAGCTTCTCGTCCTTGGACAGGCGAATCAGGGTCACGCCCTGGGTGTTGCGGCCGACGCGGCTGATTTCCGAGCCACGCGTACGCACCAGCGTACCGCCGTCGGAGATCAGCAGGACTTCGTCGCGGGAGCCCATCAGCACTGCGGCGACCAGCTTGCCATTGCGCTCGGTGGTCTGGATGCCGATCACGCCCTGCGTGCCACGGCCCTTGCGCGGGTAGTCCGGCAGCGGGGTGCGCTTGCCGTAGCCGTTCTCGGTGGCGGTGAGGATGTACTGCACGCTGGCGTCGTCGGCACTATCGATCACCGCATCACCCGTGGCGGCGGCTTCCTCGACACCGTTGTCGTCCTCGTTCTCGTCCTCGATGCCACCGGCACTTTCGGCCACGATCAGGCTGACCACTTCCTCGCCGGCCGGCATCCTGATGCCACGCACGCCGGTTGCGGTACGGCCCATCGAGCGGACTTTGTCCTCGCCGAAGCGCACGGTCTTGCCGTTGGAGGCGAACAGCAGGATGTCGCGCTGGCCGTCGGTCAGGCCGACGCCGACCAGCGCATCGCCCTCATCGAGGTTGATCGCGATCTTGCCGCGGGCCAGACGGAAGGCGAACTCGCCCAGCGGGGTCTTCTTGACCGTACCGTTCTTCGTGGCGAAGAACACGAACTGGCCATCGGCGTACTCGCGCACCGGCAGCACGGCCTGCACGCGTTCGCCCGGTTCCAGCGGAATCCAGTTGATGATCGGACGGCCGCGGGCGTTGGAACCCGCTTCCGGCAGCTGGTAGACCGGCAGCCAGAACACCTTGCCCGAGCTGGTGAAGGTCAGCAGCGTGTCGTGCGTGTTGACCAGCCACAGCTGTTCGATGAAATCCTCTTCCTTGGTCGCCGCCGCACTGCGGCCACGCCCACCGCGGCGCTGTGCGCGGTACACGCTCACCGGCTGCCGCTTCACGTAACCGGCATGCGACACGGTGACCACCACGTCTTCCGGTGCGATCAGGTCGAGGATGTCCAGGTCTTCTTCGCTGTGGCGGATTTCGGTGCGACGTTCGTCGCCGAACTCGGCCTTGACGTTGACCAGCTCCTCGCGGATCACCTGCAGCAGGCGGTCGGGATCTTCCAGGATGTGGATCAGCCCGGCGATCACTTCCAGCAGCTGCTTGTACTCGTCGGTCAGGCGGTCCTGCTCCAGCCCGGTCAGGCGGTGCAGGCGCATTTCCAGGATCTGGGTGGCCTGGATCTCGGTCAGCTGGTAGCCGCCCTCGATCAGGCCCACGCCCTTGGGCAGGTCTTCCGGGCGCGAGGCTTCGGCACCGGCGGCACCCAGCATCGCACCGACCAGGCCCGGCTCCCACACGCGCGCCAGCATGCGCTCGCGTGCTTCGTTCGGGTTCGGCGAGGTCTTGATCAGTTCGATCATCTCGTCGATGTTGGCCAGCGCGACGGTCAGGCCTTCCAGCACATGGGCGCGGGCGCGCGCCTTGCGCAGCTCGAACACGGTGCGGCGGGTGACCACTTCGCGACGGTGGCGGACGAACGCCTCCAGCATCTGCTTCAGATTCATCAACTGCGGGCGGCCGTCGACCAGCGCCACCATGTTGATGCCGAACACCGATTCCATCTGCGTCTGCTGGTACAGGTTGTTCAGCACAACCTCGGCAGATTCGCCGCGCTTGATCTCGATGTAGATGCGCATGCCGTCCTTGTCGGACTCATCGCGCAGCTCGCTGATGCCTTCGATCTTCTTTTCCTTGACCAGCTCGGCGATCTTTTCGATCAGACGCGCCTTGTTCACCTGGTAAGGAATTTCAGTGACGATGATCGATTCGCGGCCATTGTCGGCCACTTCGATATCGGCCTTGGCACGGATGCGCACGCGGCCACGGCCGGTGCGGTAGCCAGCGACGATGCCGGCGGTGCCGTTGATGATGCCGGCAGTCGGGAAATCCGGGCCCGGGATGTACTCCATCAGGCCGTCGACGTCGATCTCCGGGTTGTCGATCAGCGCAATGCAGGCGTTGATCGATTCGCTCAGGTTGTGCGGCGGGATGTTGGTCGCCATGCCCACCGCGATACCGGCCGAGCCGTTGACCAGCAGGTTCGGGAACCGGGTCGGCATGACCGTCGGCTCCAGTTCCTTTTCGTCGTAGTTGGGCTGGAAGTCGACGGTTTCCTTGTCGATGTCCGCCATCAGCTCGTGCGCGAGGCGCGACATGCGCGCTTCGGTGTATCGCATGGCCGCGGCGGAGTCGCCGTCGATGGAGCCGAAGTTACCCTGGCCATCGACCAGCATGTAGCGCAGCGAGAACGGCTGCGCCAGGCGCACCAGCGTGTCGTACACCGACTGGTCGCCATGCGGGTGGTACTTACCGATGACGTCACCGACGATACGCGCCGACTTGAAGTAGGGCTTGTTGCTGTGTGCGTTGAGCTCGTTCATCGCATACAGCACGCGGCGATGCACCGGCTTGAGGCCGTCGCGCGCATCCGGCAGCGCGCGGCCCACGATCACGCTCATGGCGTAATCGAGGTAGCTCTTGCGCATCTCGTCTTCCAGGTTGACCTGGATGATTTCCTTGGCGGTTTCTGCCATTCGGGTTCCGTTGTCTGGTAGCGGTCCAGTCCGGCGCAACCCTCTGCGGGAGGGGGTCGTGCCGGAACCTCGATTCAACCTGTGGATACTACCACAACAGGCCGTTTTCCGCCTCCCTTTACGGGGATTTTACCGGCACAAATCAGGAACTTAGGGGCCCTACCGATGCTGTAGGGCCGAGCCCATGCCCGGCTCGGCCGGCAATACGCCGCAGCCGAGCATGGGCTCGGCTC
>NZ_JBHHMJ010000318.1:0-4722 GCF_042136455.1 Stenotrophomonas sp. 3diitr2024 | reverse complement strand
GATTCCCGCAGGGGCTCTGACCCATTCCGGGGCCCACCGTTGGGGTCGGAGCCCCATTCGGGGATCCAACCCCACCCCATCGCATTCACCCACCTGAGTGAAATCTGACCGGCCCGGGCAGTTTTGCTGCACTGCAAAATGCCATACGCTACCGTCTGGTCCTAGTATCAAACAATCGTTTGATTAAGGTCCGCCCGCCGATGGCCAAACCCGCCCACTTCTCGACCAAGGACCGGATCCTCGGCGCGGCCGAGGAGCTGTTCGCCCAGCACGGCTTCGCCGGCACCTCGCTGCGCCAGGTGACCAGCCAGGCCGATGTCAACATCGCTGCGGTCAACTACCACTTCGGCTCCAAGGAAAACCTGGTCAACGAGGTGTTCCGCCGCCGCATGGACGAGATGACCGGCGCCCGCCTGTCACAGCTCGAACGTGCCCGCGCCGAGCACCCGGGCGAACTGCGCCCGGTGCTGGCCGCCTTCGTCGAGCCGGCGCTGGCGCTGGCCCAGGACCGCCAGAACGGCGGCGCCTTCGTGCGCGTGATCGCCCGCGCCTACGCCGAGAAGAACGACAACCTGCGCAAGTTCCTGTCCGACCACTACGGCCACGTGCTGCGTGCGTTCGGCAAGGCCATCGGCGAGTGCGTGCCGGACCTGAGCAAGGAAGAGCTGTACTGGCGCCTGGACTTCCTGGCCGGCTCGCTCACCTATGCCATGGCCGATTTCGGGCTGATCAAGCGTCCCGCCGGTGTCACCGAAGCGGCGCATCGTGCCCATGCCGCCCACGAACTGATCCATTTCGCCGAAGCCGGGTTCCGCGCCGCCGCACGCGCCAGCGCCCTGCCCGCTTCCGTTTGATTCCACCCAGTAACTGCTGACCAACAAAGGCCCTACACCATGTCCAATTCCCTGCTAGTCCGCCGCGCCGCCGTGCTGGGTGCCGGCGTCATGGGTGCCCAGATCGCCGCCCACCTCACCAACGCTGGCGTCGACACCGTGCTGTTCGACCTGCCTGCCAAGGAAGGTCCGGCCGACGGCATCGTGCTGAAGGCGATCGCCAACCTGGGCAAGCTGAGCCCGGCGCCGCTGGCCAGCAAGTCGCTGGCCGAAGCCATCACCCCGGCCAACTACGACTCCGGCCTGGAGCAGCTGAAGGACTGCGACCTGATCATCGAGGCCATCGCCGAGCGCATGGACTGGAAGCAGGACCTGTACAAGAAGATCGCCCCGTTCGTGGCCGACCACGCGGTGCTGGCCTCCAACACCTCGGGCCTGGGCATCAACAAGCTCGCCGACGTGCTGCCCGAACAGCTGCGGCACCGCTTCTGCGGCGTGCACTTCTTCAACCCGCCGCGCTACATGCACCTGGCCGAGCTGATCCCGGCCACCACCACCGACGACGCCGTGCTGGAAGGCCTGGAAGCTTTCCTGGTCACCACCCTGGGCAAGGGCGTGGTGTACGCCAAGGACACCCCGAACTTCATCGGCAACCGCATCGGCGTGTTCTCGATCCTGTCGACCATCCACCACACCCAGCAGTTCGGCCTGGGCTTCGACGAAGTGGACGGCCTGACCGGCCCGCTGGTCGGCCGCCCGAAGTCGGCCACCTACCGCACCTCCGACGTGGTCGGCCTGGACACCATGGCCCACGTCATCAAGACCATGGGCGACACCCTGCCGAACGACCCGTGGCATGAGTTCTTCAAGTCGCCGAAGTGGCTGGACGCGCTGATTTCCAAGGGCGCACTGGGCCAGAAGACCGGCGCCGGCATCTTCCGCAAGGTCGGCAAGGACATCGTCGTGCTGGACCTGGAGAAGCAGGACTACCGCCCGGCCGACCGCACCGCCGCCCCGGAAGTGGTCGAGATCCTGAAGATCAGGAACCCGGCCGAGAAGTTCGCCAAGCTGCGCGAGAGCCAGCACCCGCAGGCGCAGTTCCTGTGGGCGACTTTCCGTGACCTGTTCCACTACAGCGCCTACCACCTGGCCGACATCGCCGAGACCGCGCGCGACGTCGACCTGGCCATCCGCTGGGGCTACGGCTGGTCGCTGGGCCCGTTCGAAACCTGGCAGGCCGCCGGCTGGAAGCAGGTCGCGCAGTGGATCGCCGATGACATCGTGGCCGGCAAGAGCATGAGCAACGCACCGCTGCCGGACTGGGTGTTCGATGGCCGCGATGGCGTGCACGCCGCCGAGGGCAGCTACAGCCCGTCGCGCAACGCCAAGCTGCCGCGTTCGTCGCTGCCGGTGTACCAGCGCCAGCGCTTCCCGGATCCGCTGCTGGGCGAACAGTTCGCGCCGGGCGAAACCGTGTTCGAGAACGACGGCCTGCGCATGTGGCACGACGGTGATGGCATCGCCGTGGTCAGCTTCAAGACCAAGATGAACACCGTGTCCGACCAGGTGCTGGACGGCCTGCAGGAATGCGTCAGCCGCGCCGAGAAGGACTTCCAGGGCCTGGTGATCTGGCAGCAGAAGGAGCCCTTCTCTGCCGGTGCCGATCTGGCCGGTGCACTGGGCCTGCTGCAGGCCGGCAAGGTCGACCAGTTCGAAGAAATGGTTGCCAACTTCCAGCGCACCAGCCAGCGCATCAAGTACTCGCTGGTGCCGGTGGTTGCCGCCGTGCGTGGCCTGGCGCTGGGTGGTGGCTGCGAGTTCCAGATGCACAGCGCCAAGACCGTGGCCTTCCTGGAAAGCTACATCGGCCTAGTCGAGGCCGGCGTCGGCCTGCTGCCGGCCGGCGGTGGCCTGAAGGAACTGGCCGTGCGCGCCTCGCAGGCCGCAGGCCCGGGCGGTGATGTGTTCGCCGAACTGAAGAAGACCTTCGAGACCATAGCGATGGCCAAGGTCTCCAACTCGGCGGTCAACGCCAAGGAACTGGGCCTGCTGCGCAGCACCGACAAGGTGGTGTTCAACAGCTACGAAGCGCTGCACATCGCCAAGGCCGAAGCTCGCGCCCTGGCCGAAGCGGGCTACCGTCCGCCGCTGCCGGCACGCCGCATCCAGGTGGCCGGTGACGTGGGTATCGCCACCTTCAAGATGATGCTGGTCAACATGCTGGAAGGCCGCTTCATCAGCCCGTACGACTACGAGATCGCCGAGCGCATCGCCACCGTGCTGTGCGGCGGCAAGGTCGACCGCGGCACCCTGGTTGACGAAGAGTGGCTGCTGACCCTGGAGCGCAAGCACTTCGTCGAACTGGCCCAGCAGGAAAAGACCCAGGCCCGCATCGCGCACATGCTGAAGACCGGCAAGCCGCTGCGGAACTGACGGAAGACATCGGTAGTGCCGGCCGCTGGCCGGCAACCTCTTCCAACCCCTATTCAAGAGATCATTGCAATGACCAAGCAAATCCAGGACGCCTACATCGTCGCCGCCACCCGTACCCCGGTTGGCAAGGCGCCCAAGGGCATGTTCCGCAACACCCGCCCCGACGACATGCTTGCGCACGTGCTGCGCAGCGTCGTCGCCCAGGCCCCGGGCGTGGACGTCAACCGCATCGATGACGCCATCATCGGCTGCGCCATGCCGGAAGCCGAGCAGGGCATGAACGTGGCGCGCATCGGCGTGCTGCTGGCCGGCCTGCCGAACACCATCGCCGCGCAGACCGTGAACCGCTTCTGCTCCTCCGGCCTGCAGGCCGTGGCGCAGGCCGCCGATGCGATCCGCCTGGGCAACGCCGACCTGATGCTGGCCGGCGGTACCGAGTCGATGTCGATGGTGCCGATGATGGGCAACAAGATCGCCATGGCACCGAGCGTGTTCGACAACGACCACGTCGCCATCGCCTACGGCATGGGCATCACCGCCGAGAAGGTGGCCGAAGAGTGGAAGGTCTCGCGCGAAGACCAGGACGCGTTCGCCCTGGCCTCGCACCAGAAGGCCATGGCCGCGATCCAGAACGGCGAGTTCAAGGACGAAATCAGCCCGTACGAGATCGTCTCGCACCTGCCGGACCTGGCCGACGGCCAGCGCATCATCACCCGCAACAAGGTGGCCGACACCGACGAAGGCCCGCGCCCGGACTCCTCCGCTGAAGGCCTGGCCAAGCTGCGCCCGGTATTCCGCAACGGCCAGTTCGGCGGCACCGTCACCGCCGGCAACTCGTCGCAGATGAGCGATGGCGCCGGTGCCGTGCTGCTGGCCTCGGAGCAGGCGATCAAGGATTACGGCCTGACCCCGCTGGCGCGTTTCGTCAGCTTCTCGGTGGCCGGCGTGCGCCCGGAAGTGATGGGCATCGGCCCGATCGCCGCGATCCCGAAGGCCCTGAAGCAGGCCGGCCTGACCCAGGACCAGCTGGACTGGATTGAACTGAACGAAGCCTTCGCCGCGCAGTCGCTGGCAGTGATCCGCGATTGCGGCCTGGACCCGAGCAAGGTCAACCCGCTGGGCGGCGCGATCGCCCTGGGCCATCCGCTGGGCGCGACCGGCGCGATCCGTACCGCCACCCTGCTGCACGGCCTGCGTCGTCGCCAGCAGAAGTACGGCATGGTCACGATGTGCATCGGCACCGGCATGGGCGCGGCGGGTATTTTCGAGGCGCTGTAAGGTTCAAGGCGTTGCCTCGATGGGCTTCATGGCGTGGGCCGGGTTGGCAGGCGAGCAGGGCAGCGCCACGCGCGCCACCGGCATCGCCGAACCGTGGCGGCACGATCGGCGGGACCTGCACGCCATTGAACAGATGGGTGGCGATGGCGGCCGGCAGCTGCTGGTACAGCGGCGCGTA
>NZ_JBHHMJ010000310.1:0-467 GCF_042136455.1 Stenotrophomonas sp. 3diitr2024 | reverse complement strand
AAGTGGGGCATCGGCGCGTATCTGGGCAGCTTCCAGTCCTATCAGAAGCTGTATGGCACGGTCGCCTTCGTGCCGATCCTGCTGCTGTGGATCTACCTGCTGCTGGCCGGCCTGTTCGAGATCGGTTTCGCCCTCGGAATGAAGTACTCCGAAGGCTTCAGCAAACCCCTGCCCACCGTTGCCACGGTGGTATCGGCCCTGATCAGCCTGTACCTGATGAGCCAGGCGATGAAGAGCATCCCGGTCGGTACGGCCTACGCGATCTGGACCGGCATCGGTGCCATGGGCGTGGCTGTGCTCGGCATCTACCTGTTCAATGACAGTGCGTCGCCGGCCCGCCTGGCCTGCGTGGGCCTGATCGTGGCCGGCGTGATCGGCCTGAAGCTGGTCTCGCCCAACTGATTGATGGCCCGACCAACGGTCGGGCCCCCACCGTCGCCCCCCGCACCTCCTGGTAGGGCCCCCCC
>NZ_JBHHMJ010000308.1:0-18892 GCF_042136455.1 Stenotrophomonas sp. 3diitr2024 | reverse complement strand
CGAGGCGGCGGAGATCTCGGCCATGATGTCGGTCACACGCTGCACCGAGGCGACGATCTCGCCCATGGTGCTGCCGGCCTGGTGGACCAGGCTGGAGCCCTCGGCGACCTTGCCGACGGAGTCGTCGATCAAGCCCTTGATTTCCTTGGCGGCAGCGGCCGAGCGCTGGGCGAGGGTGCGTACTTCGCTGGCGACCACGGCGAAGCCACGGCCCTGTTCACCGGCACGCGCGGCTTCCACGGCGGCATTCAGTGCCAGGATATTGGTCTGGAACGCGATGCCGTCGATGACGCTGATGATCTCGGCGATCTTCTTCGACGAGGCTTCGATGGCCGACATGGTGGTGACCACCTGGCCGACCACTTCGCCACCTTGCGAGGCGACGCCATGCGCGCCGATGGCGAGCTGGTTGGCCTGGCGGGCGTGCTCGGCGTTCTGGCGCACGGTGGAGGTCAGTTCCTCCATCGAGGCCGCGGTTTCCTCCAGGTTGGCGGCCTGCTGCTCGGTCCGGCGCGACAGGTCGCTGTTGCCCGAGGCGATCTCGCCGGCGGCCAGGGTGATGCTGGAAGCGCTGGCCTGGATCTGGCCGACGATCTGGGTCAGCTGCGCGACCGTGGTGTTGGCATCATCCCGCATGCGGGCGAACACGCCATTGAACTGGCCTTCCATCCGCGCGGTCAGGTCGCCGGTGGCGATCGACTGCAGCAGCTGCGAGAGCTGGCCCAGGTTGCCGTCAGCCACCTGCATCATGGTGTTGAGGTGCTCGATCATCACCTTGAAGTCGTGCTGGAACCGCTGTGCGTCGCCGCGCTGGCTGAAGTCACCGGCGGCGGCCGCCGCAGCCAGGTGCTGGATCTGCGAATTGATGGCCAGCAGGCTGGCCTTGGCCGCGTCCATGGATTCGTGCAGGATCGCGCGGCTGCCGGGCAGGCGGCGTGCGTCCGGGCTCAGGTTGCCGATGGCGTACTGGTTGAGTACTTCAATGGCATCGACGATCGCATCGAGGTGCTCGAAGATCACCGTGTTGATGCCGTTGGCCAGCTGGCCGTAGACACCCGGGAAATCTTCCGGGATGCGATGGCTGATGTCCGGGCCAGCGTGCATCTGTGCCATCAGCTGTGTCTGCTCGCTGAAGCGTCGCAGCATCGCCGTCATCTCGGCGGTGGCAGCGAGCATCCTGCCGGCTTCATCGTTGCTGGTGGCCTGGGTGCTGACGCTGAGATCACCGCGGGCAACGGCCTGGATGGCATGCACGGCCTTGCCGAGTGGGCCGGTCACTGCACGCGAGATGACGATGGCCAGCGCGGCAGCGACCAGCGACAGCAGCACGATGCAGCCGATGATGGCAATCATGCTGGTGCGGTGGGTGGCGTTGGCGTCGGCAATCTTGCCGTCCATCTGGCCGGCGATGTGGGTTCCCAGTGCCTTCATTGCAGCGAAGAGGTCGCGACGCGCCGGGCGCGACTGCTCGTCGGAGATCTGCTGGGCCTGTGCGCCATCACCGGCGGCCACGGCGTCGCGCATCGCCTTGTTTGCGGCGAAGTAGCGGTCCAGCTGCGCACTGGCCGCGCGATACAGTTCACGCTCCTTGTCCAGCGCCGGCAGCGCCGCGTACGCCGCCAACTCGTCATGCACGGCCTTGGCGGTGTCGTCCATGCGCTTGTTGTAGTCGGCGACCTTGTCCGGCTGGTCGAGCATGCTCAGCTGGGCCAGTTCGTAGGTGCGGAACTCGCCCAGCTGCGAGCGTGCCTCGCCCAGATGCTGGACCGAGGGGATATCGTTGCCAGCCATGTCGCGCAACTGCGCGTTGGCCTCGCTCAGGCGCACCAGTGCGAAGGCGCCGAGGATCAGGGTCATCAAGGTGGTGAGGGTGAACCCCACGGCCAGCTTGCGGGCGATGGGCAGATCTTGGAACCACTTCATGCAGGGTGCTCCAGGTGGGCAGAGTGCCGGCGTCTGTGCGCCGGTTTGGGGGTGGTTGCAGAGCGAACGGGGGTGCCCGGTGGGGTTCGGTGACGACCGTCAAAGCGAAATAACGGCGCCGTCCGCGCGGACTTTATGGACGCAGATCACATTCGGTTGCGTAGGGATGACGGCGCGAAAGTGCTGGTCTGGCGGGGCTTGCGCTCGGATGACGTGGTTGCGCGCGAAACCATCGCCTCGACGGAGTTCACAGAAGGGATGGGGTCAGATCCCTTTTCCCTGAAAAGGGATCTGACCCCGGCTGGAATGGAGCACACAAACAAAACCGCCGCCCCGAAGGGCGGCGGTCCATGACCCGCATGCGGCGTGGATCAGGCGGCCTGCGGCATCCGCAGCGAGCGCACCAGTCCGCCGATGTCGACGATCAACGCGACGCGGCCGTCGCCAAGGATGGTGGCACCGGACACCCCGCCGATACGGCGGTAGTTGTTCTCGATGTTCTTCACCACCACCTGCTGCTGGCCGACCAGTTCGTCCACTTCCAGCGCGATTTTCTGGCCATCGCCTTCCACCACCACCACCAGCGATTCGCTGCCCGGTGCGCGGTTGCCGTAGCCGTAGTACTCGCTCAACGACAGGATCGGCAGGTACTCGCCGCGCACGCGCAGCACGCGGCCTTCGCCGGCCATGCTGCGGATATCCTCGGGCTGCGGCTGCAACGCCTCAAGCACGTAGGCAAGCGGCAGGATCAGGGTTTCGCCGGCCACGGCCACCGTCATGCCATCGAGGATGGCCAGGGTCAGCGGCAGGCGGATCAGCGTGCGGGTGCCGATACCGAGGCTGCTTTCGATCTGCACCTCGCCGCCCAGTGCCTGGATGTTACGGCGGACCACGTCCATGCCGACGCCACGCCCGGACAGGTCGGTGACCGCATCGGCCGTGGAGAAGCCGGGTTGGAAGATCAGGTCCCAGACCTGCGAATCGGTCGGGTTGTCCGGCACGGCCAGGCCGCGTTCGTGAGCCTTGGCCAGGATCTTGGCGCGGTCCAGGCCGCGACCGTCGTCGCTGACTTCGATGACGATATGGCCGCCCTGATGCGAAGCTGCCAGCGTGATCGTGCCGGTCTCGTCCTTGCCCGCACCGCGGCGGACGTCGGGCATTTCCAGGCCGTGGTCGATCGAGTTGCGCACCAGGTGCACCAGCGGATCGGCGATCTTTTCGATCAGACCCTTGTCCAGTTCGGTGCCTTCGCCGACGGTGCGCAGGCGCACCTGCTTGCCGAGGCGGCTGGACAGGTCACGAACCAGGCGCGGGAAGCGGCGGAACACCGCATCGACGGGTAGCATGCGCACGCCGATCACCGCTTCCTGCAGGTCGCGGGTGTTGCGTTCAAGCTGGTCCAGGCCAGCGAACAGGCTCTCGGCGTGGACCGGGTCCAGTGCGTGCGAGACCTGCTTGAGCATGGCCTGGGTGATGACCAGTTCGCCAACCAGGTTGATCAGCGCATCGACCTTGTCGACGCTGACGCGGATCGAGGTTTCCGCTTCCTGGCTGGCACCACCGTTGGCAGCAGGCGTGGCAGGTGCAGACGGGGCCGCTGCGACCGGAGCGGGAGCCGCTGCGGCCGGCGCCTGGGTGGCCAGGCTCGGCGGCGCGGCGGGACGGATGTCCAGCTCGCAATCGTCCAGCACCCAGGCGAAGGTGTCTTCGATCTTGCTGCGCGGCACCTTGCCAACCAGGCCCAGGTCCCACGCAAGATGCGCTTCGAGCGGATCAAGCTGGGCGAAGCCCGGCAGGCGCTCCATGCGCGCGGCGACCTGCAGCGAACCGAGGTGTTCCAGTTCGCGGATGATGCGAAGCGGATCGTTGCCGCTCATGAACAGCGACGGCGCCGGAGTGAAACCGATCTGCCAGGCTTCCGGCGTATCGTCCACCTTGGCTGCGACGGCCGACGGGGCGCTCGCTGCGGCCTGGCCGGAAAGAACCGCTTCCAGGCGCGCCTTCACCGCAGCGACTGCAGCCGGATCGGCAGCCTGGCCGTGTTCGGCTTCGCGCAGCAGGGCGCGCAGCACGTCCACCGAGGACAGCATGGCGTCGACGGCGTGGCCTTCCAGGGCCCGCTTGCCGGCGCGCAGCTCATCGAGCAGCGTTTCCAGCACGTGGGTCAGGCCGGCGATCGCGTCGAAGCCGAAGGTGCCGGCGCCGCCCTTGATCGAGTGGGCGGCGCGGAATACCGAATTGATGATCTCCGCGTCCTGCTGCCCCGATTCCAGGGCCAGCAGGCCAGCCTCCATCGCATCGAGGCCTTCGCGGCTCTCCTCGAAGAAGGTGGCGTGGAAGCGTTGCAGGTCCATGCTCATGGCAGTGGTGATCCGGAAGCGAAGAGGGGGAGCGGCGCCGGGCGATCAGCCCAGCACTTTCTGCACGGTGGCGACCAGCTGTTCGGGATTGAACGGCTTGACCAGCCAGCCGGTGGCACCGGCGGCCTTGCCTTCGGACTTCTTGTCGGCGGCCGATTCGGTGGTCAGCATCAGCAGCGGGGTGAACTTGTAGTCCGGCAGCTGGCGCAGTTCGCGGATCAGCGCGATGCCGTCCATGTTCGGCATGTTGACGTCGGTCACCACCGCATTGAAGCGCTGGCCCTTGGCACGACCGAGCGCGACCGCGCCGTCTTCAGCTTCTTCGACGGCAAAACCGGCCGAGGTGAGGGCGAAGGACACCATCTGGCGCATCGACGCCGAATCGTCCACCACCAAGATACGTGCGCTCATGCAGCGTTCTCCACAGATTTCAGGTTGTCATGGGTTACGTCCAGGCCCAGGGCCTGGGTGACGCCCAGCAGGCGCGCGGCGTCACTGAAGGTTGCAGTGCAACCGTGGAAGCCGGTGCCCAGGCCTGCCTCGCGGCGGGCCTGCACGAACGCACACAGCACCTGCACGGCGGCCGTGTGGATGCGGGCGACCTGGCTGGCATCCAGGGTCAGCTCGCCAGCCTGGTCCACGAGGGGGGCGAGGCGGTTCTTGAGCTCGGTAGTGCTCTCGATGCCGAGATCCCCACCCAGTTCGACAGTGCTCATCGTTGCTCCGGACAAACGGTTCCGTGATCCATAACGGCACCCCGGTGGGGTTCTTTAGAAGAATCGACGCGGTACGTCGATGCGGTCGCTGCTTAAAAGGGGACGGAGGGAATTAAGTCGCAATCGACCTGGCTCTACTGCAGCTCCCTCGGCAACGGCGACCGCGCAGTGGGGACGTAAGGTGTTGATCCAACGGATCAACTCCTTGCGTCCCCGACAGGCACCCCTTCGGCGCAAAGCGCCGGGTCAGTTGCGACTTAATCCCCTCCGTCCCCTTTTTCTTGGCGGCTCAGCTCAACAGCCGGGTGGCGTCGAGCAGGATCATCGGCCGCTGGCTGACCCGGGCCACGCCGCGGAACAGGTCGTTTGAGATCTGGCAGATGCGCGCGGTATCGGGCGGTTCGATCTGCGAATCGGTGAGGTTGGCGACATCTTCGACCGCTGACACGCGCAGGCCGATGGTTTCGCCGTCCTCTTCCAGGACCACGATGCGGGTCTGTGCGTCGTCTTCGGCGGCCGCGGCGCCAAGGTGCAGGCCCAGATCCATCACCGGTACCACCTGGCCGCGCAGGTTCATGATGCCGAGCATGGCCGCTGCAGTGCCACGCAGTGGCAGCAGCGGCACCGGCAGCACCACTTCCTGCACCTTCAGCAGTTCCAGCGCATAGGCCTGGGTGCCGCAGCGAAGGCGCAGCCAGCGCGAAGTGCGTTCGCCGGCGCGTCGGTTCTGCGGATGCGGGCTGCGGGCCGGTTGGTGGGCCTGCGCCTGCAGCTCCTGCCAGGTGCCGGGACGGTTGCCTGCCGGGGCATCGACGGCGGCGCGCGGCGGCGGAGTGGCGGTGCGCGCGGCCGGGGCCGGGGCTGCAGGTGCAACCGTCGGGGCCACCGGAGCTGCGACCACGGCGGGCGGTGGCGCGGCTACGTCTTCGCCACCGGCGGCCGCTTCGAACGCGGCCTGCAGGCCGGGGCTGTCGGTGTGGGCGAGGCGATGGCTGTCGGCCGGATCGGTCTCGTAGATCACCTCGTCCGGCAGGTCGTCCCAGGTAGGTTCCGGACCGGCGTTTGCAACGACGGCGGGTGCCGGCGCGGTTTCGTGGATGACTTCCTCAGGCAGGTCATCCCAGGTCGGCTCGCGTTCGGAAACCGCTTCTCCCGCCGAACCCTGCCCAGCGCTACCGGAAGCGGCAGCGCTCTCGAAGGCCGCTTCCAGTGCTGCGTCGTCCCGGCTTTGCGCGGCGGCGACGGATTCTGTTTCGTAGATCACCTCGGCGGGCAGGTCATCCCAGGTGGGTTCGCGCGTGGGTGGTGCGGCGCTCTCGAAGGCGGCTTCCAGCGCAGCGCTGTCCCCGCTCGGCGTGGCGGCGATGGTTTCGGTTTCGTAGATCACTTCGGCCGGCAGGTCGTCCCAGGTCGGTTCGCGTTCGGCGACTGCTTCGATCGCCGGGCCTGGCCCGGCGCCTGCGGGCGGCGGCACGGCAGGCGGCGGCGCGACCATCGCTTCGCCCAGCAGTTCGTCCAGGTAATCGTCGAGGATGCCGGTGCTGTTCATGCGGCCTGCTCCAGGGCGCGGGCATCCTCGCCGAGGATCCAGTTCAAGGCGCGCCGGTAGGCGGCCAGGCCACGGCCCGGGTAGTCCTCGCCGGCGCTCGGCAGGGTCAGCCCGGCGGCGTTGCTGATGCGGGTATCGATCGGAATGGCGTCTTCCCACACGCGGCTGCCATGGCGGTCCTGCATGGTGCGCAGCGACTCGTTGCCGGCGCGGGTGCGTCGGTCGAACAGGGTCGGCAGGATCGAGATCGGCAGCGGGCGGCGGCGCGAACGCTCGACCATCTCGCCGGTGCGGACCATGCCATCCAGGCCGTGCAGGGCCAGGGGCTCGGCCTGGGTCGGGATGATCAGGCGATCGGCGGCAGCCAGTGCGTTGATCATCAGCAGGCCGAGGGTGGGTGCGCAGTCCAGCAGGATGTAGTCGTGCTGGCCCTGATGGCGCGCCAGCGCGTTCTGCAGGGCCAGGCCGAGGCCGGGCTGGTTGGCGCTGCGGCGTTCCAGCGTGGCCAGCGCCGACTGTGCGCAGACGTAGTCCAGGCCATGGATATTGCTGGCATGGCACAGGCCGGACAGGTCCGCTGGCGGTGTGCCGAACAGTTCCAGCACGCCGGCCGGCGGCGGGTCCACCGGCACGCCGAAGGCGCGGCTGAGCGAGGCATGCGGATCGAGGTCGATCAGCAGCACGCGATGGCCGAGCGCGGCCAGGCCGCGGCCGAGGGCGAGGGTGGTGGTGGTCTTGCCGACTCCGCCCTTCTGGTTGGCGACTGCCCAGATGCGCATCGGATTACTCCTTCATTGCCGGGGGAACGGCGGCGCCGACGCGGCTGCCAGCCGGCACCGGCGGCAACTTCACCGGTGCGATGGGGGAGGTGGGGGCGCTGGCTGGAGTTGCGGCGGCCTGTTCGGTGACGGTGCTGTCGGTGGCGCCGGTGGCTGCGTTCAGGCGCTGGCCGAGCGGATCCACCGAGTGCGACGTGTCGGCCAGGATGATGACCATCACCCGGCGGTTGCGGTTGCGGCCCTGCGCGCTGTCGTTGTCTTCGCGCGGGCGGAACTGGCCATAGCCGACCATCGCCAGCCGCGACGGCTGCACGCCCTGGTCGGCGAACAGGTGCACTACGCTGGCTGCGCGCCCGGCCGACAGTTCCCAGTTCGACGGGAAAGTGGCGGTGGCGATCGGCACGTTGTCGGTGTGGCCTTCCACGCGCACGCTGTTGGGCACGTCGCGCAGCACCTCGGCCAGGCTGGCCAGGGTCTGCCGCGCATGCACGTCCAGCGCGGCCGAGCCGGTGGGGAACAGGATGTCGCTGTTGATCTCGACTTCGATCCACAGTTCGGTGCGGCGCACGCTGATCATGCCGCGGTCGATCAGCGGCGCCAGTGCGGCGGTGAGGCGATCGGCAATCGTGTTGAGCTGGCGCTCGGCACGGGCGATCTGCTCCTGGTTGTGCACCGACACCGGCATGCGCATCTGCGAGGCCATCGACGGCAGCAGGGTCGGGTCGTGCGAGGGCGCCGGCGCGGAGGGACCGATCTTGGTGCCGGACTTGATCACCGAGGGGCTGTCCCAGCCGCCGCCCTGCACCTGCTTGTTGCCCACCTGCACCGGGTTGATGGTGCGCGGTGCGCCACCGAAGGCATCGGTCAGCGCGTCGGCCATGATCCGGTACTTGCCCTCGTTCACCGAGGAGATCGCGTACATGACCACGAAGAAGGCGAGCAGCAGCGTCATCAGGTCGGCATAGGGGATCGCCCATGCTTCGTGGTTGGCGTGCTCTTCGTGGTGCTTGCGGCGGGCCATGTCAGTGCAGGAAGCCGGAGAGGTTGGTTTCGATGTTGCGCGGGTTCTCGCCCTGGGCGATCGAGATCAGGCCTTCGATGACCATCTCGCGGTCGCGCGTGTTGTGCGAGATCACACTCTTGAGCTTGGCGGCGATCGGCAGGAACAGCAGGTTGGCCGAAGCGATGCCGTAGATGGTGGCGGTGAACGCGGCGGCGATGCCGTGGCCGAGCTTGCTCGGGTCGGCCAGGTTCTTCATCACCGCGATCAGGCCCAGCACGGCACCGATGATGCCGAGCGTCGGTGCATAGATTCCCATCGCCTCGAACACCTTGGCGCCGGCCTGGTCCTGGTGCTCCTGGCTGCCCAGTTCGATTTCCAGCATGTGCCGCATGGATTCGGGCTCGACGCCGTCCACCAGTAGCTGCAGGCCCTTGCGCAGGAACGGGTCCTGCTGTGCTTCCACCTGCGATTCCAGGCCCAGCAGGCCCTGGCGGCGGGCGATGTTGCTCCACTCGACGATCTGCTGGATCAGCTCGCGGCGGTCGCTGTGCGGTGGACGCACGACCCAGCGCACGATGCTGAACGCGTGCTTGAACACCGCCGGCGAGGTGTGCAGCAGGATCGCGGCTACGGTGCCGACGATGACGATCACAAACGCCGCAGGCGACCACAGCGACGCCAGGCCGGCGCCCTTGAGGATGCTGCCGCCGACCAGCGAGGCCAGGGCGAGAAAGAGTCCAATGAGGCTGAGTCTATCCATGGATCCGGTATCGGCTTGTATGAATGGGACTTGAGACACCGGTACAGGCTACTGGTGCGACTTCACGGTTTTACGGGTTCAGCAAGCGGGTCAGTCGTGCGGGCTGCGCAGGCCGTCCACATCCAGGATCAGCGCCATGCGACCATCGCCGATCAGGGTTGCACCGGCGTAACCGCGCAGGCCGCGCAGGGCTTTCGGCAGTGGCTTGATGACCACTTCCTCGCGCCCACGGACCTGGTCCACGACCAGGCCGAAGCGCGCTTCGCCGGCCTGCAGCACCACGATGGTCAGCAGGGTCGACGCGGCGGGCGTCACATCCAGCCACTGGCGCAGATCGACCAGTGGCAGCGTGTGCGAACGGCGGTCGAGCACGGCGCGGCCATCGAACCAGCCCAGCGAGGTGCGCGGTGCGTGCAGCACTTCCATCACGCGCGCCAGCGGCAGCGCATAGACGTCTTCGCCGGCCTGCACCAGCAGGGTCGGCAGGATCGCCAGGGTGAGCGGCACGCGGATCAGGAAGCGGCTGCCGCGGCCCAGCTCCGACTGGATCTGGATCTGGCCACTCAGTTCGCGGATGCGCGACTGCACCACGTCCATGCCAACGCCGCGGCCGGAGATATCCGTGACCTGCTGCTTGGTCGAGAAGCCGGGCAGGAACACCAGGTGCAGGCACTCCTCGCTGCTCAGGCGGGCGGCGGCCTCCGGATCGATCAGGCCCTTCTCGCGTGCCTTCGCGCGCAGCTTCTCCGGATCGATGCCGGCACCGTCGTCCTGCACTTCAATGCTGACGTAGTCGCCTTCCTGCTGGGCCGACAGGCGTACATGGCCCATCCGCGGCTTGCCCTGTGCTTCGCGCAGATCGGGCATTTCCACGCCATGGTCGATGGCGTTGCGGACCAGGTGCACCAGCGGGTCGGCCAGCGCTTCGACCAGGTTGCGGTCGAGCTCGGTCTCGGCACCGATCAGCTCCAGGTCCACTTCCTTCTTCAGCGAGCGGGCAACGTCTCGGGCGACCTTGGGGAAGCGCGAGAAGACCTTGCCCACCGGCTGCATGCGGGTACGCATCACCGCCGACTGCAGGCGCGCGGTGGCGATGTCCAGGGTGGACACGGCGCGGTCCAGTTCCTCGTCGCGCAGGCGCGCACGCAGGGTCTTGAGCCGGTTGCGTGACAGCACCAGTTCGCCGATCAGATTGACAATCGCGTCCAGGCGCTTGGTGTCCACGCGCACGGTATGTTCGGCCTCGGCCAGCGGCTTGGCGGCCGGCTTGGTCGCCGCTGCAGGTGCCGGTGCGGCCGGTGCGGCCAGTGGGCGTGGTGCCGCGATCGGTGCGGGCGCTGCCGCAGCGATGGGCTTGGCGCCGGGTGCGGCGCCACCGTGCAGCTGGTCGAGCAGGGCTTCGAACTCGTCTTCGCTGATCAGGCCGTCGTCGGCCTTCCTTGCCGGCGCCACCGCAGTCGGTGCGTTGCCGCCGTGCAGCTGGTCGAGCAGGGCCTCGAACTCGTCGTCGGTGATCAGGTCGCTGCCACCCGCAGCGGGAGCTGCTGCGGCGGCGGGTGCAGCCACGGCACCGCCATGCATGTCGAACTGGGCAATCAGCTCCGGCGGCGCATAGCCCGGCTCGGTGCCGGAGGAAACTGCATCCAGCATCGCTTGCAGGTAGTCCAGCGATTGCTGGGCGGCATCGAAGTGATGGGCCTGCAGCACGGCCTGGCCCGCGCGCGCGATGCCCAGCGCTTCTTCGGCGGCGTGGCACAACTCGACCATGGCGGTGACGCCGAGGAAGCCGGCGCCGCCCTTGAGCGTGTGGTAGCCCCGGAACACCGCGTTGAGTTGCTCGGTGTCCTGTGGTGCCTGCTCCAGCGACACCAGCTGTTCGCCCAGGCGATCCAGGATTTCCTGCGCCTCGATGATGAAATCGGCAGTGATGTCGTCGGATACCGCGCTCATGCTTACAGCCCCAGGTCCGACAGCAGGTCGTCGGCGTCGTTCTGCGAGACCGCGTGGCGGTCCAGTCCCTTCAGTGCCGGCCCGGCCAGTTCCGGATCGGTGCGATGCTGTTCCGGCGGCAGGCCGAGCGCGCCGAAGCCCTCATGCACACGGCGGACGATGCCGACCACGCGACGGATGATCTGCCCCGTCAGGTCCTGGTAGCTCTGGGTCAGGGCGATCTCGGTGAGGTTGTGGCGGATGCGCTCGAGCTGTGCATCCTGGCCCGGCTGCAGGCCTTCGGCGCGCAGCTGTTCGGTCAGGCTGCGGCATTCCTCGGCCAGGTCCAGGGTGCGGTGCGTCGCCTGTTCGGTCATCGCCACCACGTGGTCCAGGCGTGCGCAGGCATCGTCCAGTTCGCCGGCCTCGCTGGGCACGGTCGGCAGTTCACCCAGGGCCTGCCCGAGCTCGCGGGCCAGCCGCGAGAGGCCGCTCATCATCGGCTGCGTGCGCAGCGCGACCAGTCCGTCGATGCGTTGCCGCCAGGCGGTTTCGTCACCGGACTCCAGTGCGTCCAGTGCTTCCTGCAGGCGCAGGGCGAGGGCATTCCTGTCGACCGTGGTATCCATCAGGCACTGGCCGCCAGGCGTTCGAAGATCTTGCCGAGCTTCTCTTCCAGCGTCTGCGCGGTGAACGGCTTGATGATGTAGCCGTTCACGCCGTTCTGGGCCGCTTCGATGATCTGCTCGCGCTTGGCTTCGGCGGTGACCATCAGCACCGGCAGGGTCTTCAGCTTGGCGTCGGCACGAATCGCCTTGAGCAGCTCGATGCCGGTCATGACCGGCATGTTCCAGTCGGTGACCACGAAATCGAACGGCTGGCTCTGCAGCAGCGACAGCGCGGCATGCCCGTCCTCGGCTTCGGCGGTGTTGGTGAAGCCCAGATCGCCCAGCAGGTTCTTGACGATGCGACGCATGGTCGAGAAGTCGTCGACGATCAGGATGCGCATGTTCTTGTTCAAAGCAGAGTTCCTTTGTTGTTCATTCCGGGCGGCCGGGGGCAGCTGCCTCGGGGATGTTCATTCTTCGAGGCCGGCGTCGACGGCCTCGAATACCTTCAGCCGGCCGCGCAGGCGCAGCACGGCCTGGCCGTGGATCTGGCAGACCCGCGACTCGCTCACGCCGAGCACCGCGCCGATCTCCTTCAGGTTGAGTTCCTGCTCGTAGTAGAGCGAGAGCACCAGCTGTTCGCGCTCGGGCAGATGGCCGATGGCCTTGCCCAGCTCGCGGCCGAACTCGCTGCGCTCCAGCACCTGCTGCGGGGTCGGGCCACCCTGTGCGACCGTGTCCAGCTCGCCCTGGTCCTCAATGCGCGACTCCAGGCTCAGCACCTGGCCACGCGCGGCGTCTTCCATCAGGCGGAGGTATTCGGGCAGTGGCATCTCCATCGCGGCGGCCACTTCGGTGGCGCTGGCGGCGCGGCCGCTGCTCTGTTCCAGGCGGCGGATGGTGGCCGCAGCGTCGCGTGCACGGCGGTGCACCGAGCGCGGCACCCAGTCGCCACGGCGGATCTCGTCGATCATCGAGCCACGGATACGGATCGAGGCATAGGTCTCGAACGAGGCGCCCTGGTCGGCGTCGTAGCTGCGCGAAGCCTCGATCAGGCCCATCATGCCAGCCTGGATCAGGTCGTCGACTTCGACGCTGGCCGGCAGGCGCGCGGCCAGATGGTGGGCGATGCGCCGCACCAGGTCCGAGTGCTGGGCGATGACGTCGTTGGCCGCCGAGCGCTGGACTTCCCTGTACTGGGCCGCGCCCTTCATGCCGCTACCCCGCGCTGCTTGAGGATGCGTTCGAGGAAGAACTCGACGCCGCCGCGTGGTTCGGTCGGCGCCTGCCAGCGGGCCGTGCGGCGCGCGATCTCGGTGATCGCCAGTGCGGACGGGCTGGACGGGTAGGCCTTCACCACCGGCTGCTGGCGCTGCACCGACAGGCGCAGCCAGTCATCCTGCGGCACGCAGCCCAGGTAGTTCAGCGAAACATCGGCGAGGAACTTCTCGCAGACGCGGGTCAGCTTCTCGTACAGCACGCGGCCCTCATTGGGGTCGCGTACCATGTTGGCCACCACCTGGATGCGGTCCACGCCCCGTTCACGCGAGAGCACCTTGATCAGCGCGTAGGCGTCGGTGATTGAAGCCGGCTCGTCACAGACCACGACCACGGTGTCCTGCGCGGCCTGGCAGAAGGTCAGCACGCCGTCGGTGATGCCCGCGGCGGTGTCCACCACCATGATGTCCAGCTCGCGCTCCAGCTCGGAGAACACGTTGACCAGGCCGACGTGCTCGGCCGGGGCCAGCTCGGCCATGTGCCGGCGGCCGGACGCGGCCGGGACCACCAGCACGCCGTTCGGGCCTTCGACGATGACATCGTCCAGCGAGCAGCGGCCGGCCACCAGGTCGGCCAGCGTAAAGGTGGGGTTCAAGCCCAGGATCACGTCGATGTTGGCCAGGCCGAGGTCGGCGTCCAGCAGCAGCGTGCGCTTGCCCATGCCGGCCAGCGCCACGGCCAGGTTGGCCGACACGTTGGTCTTGCCCACGCCGCCCTTGCCGCCGGTCACGGCGATGGTGCGCACAGGGCCGAGCGGCTCGCTGCGGGTGGCCGACAGCGGGAAGGTCTTGGTCAGCTTGGCGTACTCACGCGACGGCATGGTTCAACTCCGGGTTGCAGGGCATATCGGCCGCTCGGCGCAAATCTTCAAGGCGAAGTACGAGATTGGCCGCACTTGCCCGGTGCAGGTCGTCCGGAACGTCCTGGCCATCGGTCACCCAGGTGATCGGCAGGGCATGGTCCACGGCCACCGACAGGGCGTTGCCGAAGCGGCCGGTTTCGTCCAGCTTGCTCAGCACCAGGCCCTGCAGGTTGGCGGCACCGAAGCGGCGGACCACCTCGTCCATGTCGCCGAAGCTGGTGTTGGCCGGCAGCACCAGCAGGGTGCGCACCTGGCGGGCGGCGCGCAGCCACTGCAGCTGGGCGGCCAGCGCGCGGTCGCGCGGGCCCAGCCCGGCGGTGTCGATCAGTACCAGCTTGTAGTCCTTCAGGCGTTCCAGCAGCTGGTCCAGGTCGGTGCCGCTGTTGGCCTCGTGGACGGCGATGCCGAGCTGCCTGCCATAGCCATACAGCTGCTCGCGGGCGCCGATGCGGGTGGTGTCGGTGGTGACCAGGGCGACGTCACGCGGCGCGTGCTTCTCGGCGAAGCGCGAGGCCAGCTTGGCGATGGTGGTGGTCTTGCCGGCGCCGGTCGGGCCTACCAGCGCGATCACGCCGCCTTCCTCCAGCGGGTCGACCGGGGCGATCGGCAGCTTGCGCGAGATCAGCCCCAGCATCAGGCCGCGGCCTCGGTGCGCCTCGGTCTCCAGCGGAATCTGCATGGCGACGTCGCGGGCCAGGCCAGCATCGAAGCCGTACTCGTCCATCAGATCCAGCGCGGTGGCGCGCACCGGGCAGCCGCGCAGGCGCTCGTCGGTGAAGCGGTTCATTTCGCGCTCGATCACCTGGCGCATGCCGGCCACTTCCTGGCGCAGCTGGCGGATCTCGGCGTCGTCCTGGGCGACCACGGTCAGGACCGGGGCTGGGGCGAGCGTCGGCGTCGGCGCGGTTTCGACGGTGGCATCGGCCAGCGCCGGTTCGCTTGCGGCGACCTCCGGCTGCGTTTCGGCCAGGGCTGCGGTCGGCAGCGGCGGCGGCTGCACGGCCGGGGCCGCGCTTTCGTAATGCGCCTCGTGCGGCGGGTCGATCTGGAAGCGGGCGCGGTTGGCCGGCGTGGCGCTGGCGGGTGCCGGTGCGACGATGGCTTCGGCGAACGGGGCGAAGATCTGGTCCGGCAGCGCCGGCTCATTGACGGCGGCGCGTGCCAGCGTGGCGGCGAAGCCGGTGCTGCCGCGGGTCGGCACGATCTCGTCGGCGCTGTCCAGGGTGCGGCCGGTAGCGCCCACTGCTGCACGGGCGAGGGCGGCCACCGCCGAGGTGGTGGCGGCAACCGGTTCCGGTGCCGGGGTGCTGCTGCGGCGGCGGGTGACGGCGGCGATCACCGCGTCGGCGGCGGTACGCGGCTTGGGTGCCGGCGGCGGTGCGACGTCACGGCGCGAGGCTTCCAGCGCACGCTGCACCGCGCTCTCGTCGTAGTTGGCGGCGGCGACGATCTCGATGCCTTCCTCGATCCGGCGGTTGGACAGGATCACGGCGTCAGGACCATGTTCCTTGCGCACCAGGTTCATGGCCGAGCGCATGTCGGCGGCGACGAATCGTTTGATTTTCATGCTGTGGTCACGGGGCGAAGACGGCGGGGTGGCGGTCGGGGAACTCGGGTGGTCGGTGGTCTGCACGGTGCGGGTTCCCCTTGGTGTCTGTCAGTTGCGTTGGTTCGAAAGTGGTGTCTGTTTTCTGGCGCATCGGCGGGCAGGCGTCAGCTGATCGTTCCGACCAGCTTCAGGCGCTTGTCCTCCGGCACCTCGCTGTAGGCCAGGACCGACAGCGACGGAACGCTGTGGCGGACCAGGCGGGCCAGCGCGGCGCGCACCGGGCCAGGTACCAGCACGACCGCGGGCTCGTTGCGGGCTTCCTGCTTGCTGACACATTCGGCCAGGCTCTGGTGCAGTCGCTCAGCGAGTCCGGGTTCCAGCGCGGCGCCGTTGCCCTGCGTGGACTCCTGCAAGACACGTTCCAATTGCGGGTTGAGGGTGAACACCGGCAGCTCCGCCGACATTCCGGCGATCTCCTGCACGATGAAGCGGCCCAGTGCGGTGCGCACCGCGGCGGTCAGCACGGCCGGGTCCTGGCTGCTGGGCGCATGTTCGACCAGTGCCTCGGCGATCTTGCGCAGCTGGCGGATCGGAATGCGCTCGACCAGCAGGTTCTGCAGCACGCGCACCACCGCCGACAGCGGCAGCGCCTTCGGCGTCAGATCTTCGACGAGCTTGGGTGCGCTCTTGGCCAGGTTGGCCAGCAGGTGCTGCACTTCCTCATGGCCGAGCAGCTCGGGTGCGTGTTCGCGGATCAGGTGCGACAGATGGGTGGCGACCACGGTGGCCGGGTCGACCACCGTGTAGCCCAGCGTTTCGGCCTGGGCGCGCTGATGCGGCTGGATCCAGGTGGCATCCAGGCCGAACGCGGGATCCTTGCCGGCAATGCCCTCCAGTGCGCCGAGCGCGCTGCCCGGATCCAGGGCCAGCTCGCGGTCGGGGTGGATCTCGGCGGTGGCCACCGGCACGCCATGCACCAGCACGCGGTAGCCGTTGGCCGGCAGTTCCAGGTTGTCGCGGATGTGCACCGAGGGAATCAGGAAGCCGACATCCTGGGTCAGCTTGCGGCGCACGCCCTTGATGCGCGCCATCAGTTCGCCGCCCTGGTTGCTGTCCACCAGCGGAATCAGCCGATAGCCGACCTCCAGGCCCAGCGGATCGACCGGGCGCAGTTCGTCCCAGCTCAGTTCGGCGGTGGGGGCCGCGGCGGTCGGGCGGCCGAGCGCAGTGAGCGCGGCGGCATCGGTGCCACTGCCTGTCGCATCGGCAGCCGGTGCCTTGGTCTTGCGATACAGCTTCCAGGCGATGAAGCCAAGGATCGAGGCCAGCGTCAGGAAAGCGACGTTGGGCATGCCCGGCACCAGGCCCACCAGGCCGATGATGCCGGCGGTGATCGCCAGCGCCCGGTACTGGCCGAACACCTGCCCGGTCATGGCCTGGGCCATGTCCTGCGAGCGCGAGGCGCGGGTGACCAGCATCGCCACCGCGCTGGAGACCAGCAGCGCCGGCAGCTGTGCCACCAGGCCGTCACCGATCGACAGCAGGGTATAGGTGGCGGCGGCTTCGCCGAACGGCATGCCATGCTGCAGCACGCCCACGGCCAGGCCGCCGAGCATGTTGATGAACAGGATCAGGATGCCGGCGATGGCGTCGCCGCGGATGAACTTGCTGGCACCGTCCATCGCACCGTAGAAGTCGGCTTCCTCGCGGACTTCCTCGCGGCGCAGCTTGGCTTCTTCACGCGTCAGCAAACCGGCGTTGAGGTCGGCGTCGATCGCCATCTGCTTGCCGGGCATCGCGTCCAGGATGAAGCGCGCGGTCACTTCCGAGACGCGGCCGGCGCCCTTGGTGATGACCACGAAGTTGATGATGGTCAGGATCGCAAACACCACGATGCCGACCGCGTAGTTGCCGCCGATCACGAATTCACCGAAGGCGGCGATGACCTTGCCCGCGGCATCGTGCCCGTTCTGGCCATTGAGCAGGATCACGCGGGTGGAGGCCACGTTCAGCGCCAGCCGCAGCATGGTCGTGATCAACAGCACGATCGGGAAGATGGTGAAATCCAGCGGGCGCTTCACGTAGACCACCGCCAGCAGCACCATCAGCGAGATGGCGATGTTGAAGGTGAACAGCGCATCGAGGACAGGCGCGGCCAGTGGCACCACGACCATGGCCAGCAGGGCCAGCACGATCAGCGGCGCGCCAAGGCCCTGGCGGATCATTTCCAGGGCGCGGCGGGTGTTGAATCCGGTGGCGGGCTGGGCGCTCACGGGCGGCCTCCCTTGCCGAATTCATCCACCTGGATGTGCGGGGCGTCCGGCATCGGGCCAGTGCGCCAGGCGCGCAGCTGGTAGACGTAGGACAGGACCTGGGCGACGGCCGAATACAGTCTCACGGGAATTTCCTTTCCGAGTTGGCCTTCCCGATACAAGGCGCGTGCCAAAGGCGGGGCGGAGACGATCGCGACCTTGTTGCCGTCGGCCACTTCACGGATGCGCAGGGCGGTCTCGTCCACGCCCAGCGCGACCACGGTGGGGGCGTTCATGGCGCCGCCTTCGTACTTCAGGGCCACCGCGTAGTGGGTGGGGTTGACCACCACTACGTCGGCGGTGGGCACCGCTTCCATCATCCGGCGGTTGGCCATCTGCTGCTGCAGCTGGCGGATGCGGCCCTTCACCTCGGGGCTGCCTTCGCTTTCCTTCATTTCCCGGCGCAGCTCTTCACGGGTCATCTTCAGCTTGCGCATCCAGTTCCAGCGCTGGTATGGGGCATCGATGGCGGCCAGCACCAGCATGGCGCCGGCGGTCGCCAGCAGCAGGCGCAGGGTGAAGCCGAGGCCGTCGGTGATGGCGGTCTCCAGCGGGTGGTGGATCAGCCCGCGCAGGGTGTCAAAGCCGGTCCAGACCACCAGCCCGGCGGCCACACCTACGAAGGCCACGCGCAGCAGCGACTTGGTGAACTCGGCAATCGCCTCTGGGCCGTACAGGCGCTTGAGCCCGCTCATTGGGTTCATGCGGTTGATGTCAGGCAGCAACGCCTTCTGCGACCAGCGCAGGCCGCCCATCACCAGCGGGGCGACGAAGCTGGCCAGCAGGCAGACCAGCACCAGCGGTGCGATCACCAGCATGAACTGCAACAGCAGGTCGCCGAAGTGGCCGAACAGTTCCTTCGGGTTCTGCCGCAGGCTCTGTTCCGGGCTGAGCGCCTGCTTCATCCAGGCCGTGGCGCCACGGCCGATCGAGCCGCTCATGGCCATCACCGCCAGCACACCGGCGCCGAACACGGCGGCGGTGCCGAGTTCGCGCGAGCGCGGCAGGTTGCCCTGTTCACGGGCGTCGCGCAGGCGTTTTTCGGTCGGTTGTTCGGTCTTTTCGCCGGCGGATTCGTTCTCGGACATCACGGGCACTGCGGCTGGGGTTGCCCAGGTGCGTGCAAGAACTGTTCCACGCGTGGCGTGGTGCTGCCGACCGCCGGTGTTGTAGGGTCGAGCCCACGCTCGTCTGCGGTTGGGTCCAGGCGAGAAGCGCAGCCGAGCGTCGGCTCGGCTCTACAGGAACGTGTCGCAGGAACTGG
>NZ_JBHHMJ010000284.1:0-323 GCF_042136455.1 Stenotrophomonas sp. 3diitr2024 | reverse complement strand
GCCCCCAGCGTTGCGCCTCCCAGCCGTCGCGGCGGGCGGCCAGCTCAGCCTCATCGAACACCAGGGTCAGCCCCGGTGCCGAGAGCACGGATTCCAACCGTTCCAGTGCGTCCTCGATCAGCAGGACGCGGGGTTCAACGTGGCGCTTGGACAGCAACATGGCGCTACAGCTCCGGAAAGCAGCAATGAAAAGGCGCGCAAGTATGCGCAAGCCGGTCTCGCAGGCCACGGTCGAGCTGATCTTCGACAACTCCGACCACACGATCTCCGGCGAGTACGCCGCGTTCAACGAAATCTCGGTCAAGCGCACGGTCAGCCGCGAC
>NZ_JBHHMJ010000275.1:0-667 GCF_042136455.1 Stenotrophomonas sp. 3diitr2024 | reverse complement strand
CGACTGTCAGTCGACTGCTCTTCCGTGAGGTCGCGAAAATCCCGAGCTGCGCGCGGTAGTCGACTGACAGTCGACTCTACCCCGTCGGCTCTACCCAATCGGCCCTGCCCCGCCCCAAACAAAAACGCCGGCACAGGGCCGGCGTTCTCGTGGATGCAGCGCGAACCTCAGTGCTTGAGATTCTTGCGCAGGCGTTCCAGTGCCTGCAGCTGGACGACGGCTTCAGCCAGCTTCTGCTGGGCTTCGGCCACTTCCATCGCTTCGCCGCGGTTGGCCAGGATGCGTTCGGCTTCTTCCTTGGCCTTGCGGACCGAGGCTTCGTCGATGTCCTGCGCGCGGATCGCGGTGTCGGCCAGCACGGTCACCACCTGCGGCTGCACTTCCAGGATACCGCCGGAGATGGCGAAATCCAGCTGCTCGCCGTTCGGCGTGGTGACCACCACCTTGCCCGGCTTCAGGCGGGTGATCAGCGGCGCGTGCTTGGGCGCGATGCCCAGTTCACCCAGCTCACCGGTGGCCACGACCAGGGTCGCTTCGCCACGGAAGATTTCCTGCTCGGCGCTGACGATGTCGCAACGGATCGTGCTCATGCAAATCTCTTCGCTGTTCGCGGTGGCGCAATGCCACCGTGGGGGTCCACCGGCGCGGGCGGTTGCCCGGCGCCAGC
>NZ_JBHHMJ010000272.1:0-7264 GCF_042136455.1 Stenotrophomonas sp. 3diitr2024 | reverse complement strand
TGCAGTTGCCGGGCGCATCGTTCGTCAATCCGGGCACGCCGCTGCGCGACGCCCTCACCCGCGAGGCAACCGAACGCGCGCTGGACATCACCGCACTGGGCGACGACTTCCGCCCGCTGGGCCGGATCATCGACGAGCGCGCGATCATCAACGCGGTCATCGCGCTGATGGCCACTGGCGGTTCGACCAACCACACCATCCACTGGATCGCGGTGGCGCGTGCGGCCGGCATCGTGCTGACCTGGGACGACTTCGACGAACTGTCGCAGCTGATTCCGCTGCTGGCCCGTGTCTACCCGAACGGCGAGGCCGACGTGAACCGTTTCGCGGCCGCTGGCGGCCCGGCCTTCGTGTTCGGCGAGCTGATCAAGGCGGGCCTGATGCACGGCGATCTGGTCAGCGTCGCGCGTGGCGGCATGTCCGACTATGCGCGCGAGCCGCAACTGCGTGACGGCCGGCTGGTCTACCTGCCGGGCCTGGAACACAGCGCCGATGACGAAGTGGTTCGTGGCGTCGACAATCCGTTCGAGCACCAGGGTGGCCTGCGCCTGCTGCGTGGCAACCTCGGCAAGTCGCTGATCAAGCTGTCGGCGGTGAAACCGCAGTACCGGACGATCGAAGCACCTGCGGTGGTGGTCGATGCACCGCAGGTATTGAACAAGCTGCACGCCGGTGGCCTGCTGCCGCAGGACTTCGTGGCGGTGGTGCGCTACCAGGGCCCGCGTGCCAACGGCATGCCCGAACTGCATTCGCTGGCACCGCTGCTGGGCCTGCTGCAGAACCAGGGCCGGCGCGTGGCGCTGGTCACCGACGGCCGCCTGTCCGGTGCGTCGGGCAAGATCCCGGCGGCCATCCATGTGACGCCGGAAGCGGCGCGTGGTGGCCCGCTGGCCAAGGTCCGCGAGGGCGACATGATCCGCCTCGACGGCGAGGCCGGCACGCTGGAAGTGCTGGTGGACGCGGCGGAATGGGCAGCACGTCCGCTGGCGCCGAACACCGCGCCGGCCGCGCATGACCTGGGCCGCAACCTGTTCGCGATCAACCGTCGCGTGGTGGGCCCGGCCGACCAGGGCGCGATTTCGATTTCGTGCGGGCCGGCGGCGGCCGATGGCGGGCCGTGGGAGTACGACGCGGAGTATGAGCTGGGGCACGATGCCGCAGCGGCGGCGGCGCCGCATGAGGCGAAAGACGCCTGACGCGAAAAGCCGCGGCAGGCTTCCCGGCTTGGGCAGTAGAGCGCCCTGGCCGGGACACGCCGTAAACCCCCTACGGGGCCGGCCCAACCGCTGGCGGTTGGGCGTTCGGGCGCTTGCAAAGCGGTGCTTCGCAAGCAAAGCGCCCTCACCCATGGGGGCTCGATCGCGGCATTCATGCCGCTCACAGTCCCGGCCAGGGCGCTCTACTGCCCTTGGACAATTCCCGGCGCGTCATTTGCGCTGCGGCCACTGAATCAAGAAGAGCAAAGGCAAGGGCAAAAGCATGGGTATCGAACAACATCAGGTGAAGGCGGCGGAGCTGTTGCATGCGGCGGGCATCCTGCCGGTGGTGACGATTCATACGCTGGACCAGGCGCGAGCGGTCAGTGCGGCGCTGCTGGAAGGTGGTCTGCCGGCGATTGAGCTGACGCTGCGCACGCCGGTGGCGATGGAAGCGCTGGCAATGCTCAAGCGCGAGCTGCCGGACGTGGTGGTGGGTGCCGGTACGGTGCTGACCGTGGAGCAGATGCAGCAGTCGATCGATGCGGGTGCTGACTTCCTGGTGACCCCGGGGACGCCGCCGGCGCTGGCTGATGCACTTGCCGCTGCGCCGCTGCCGGTGGTGCCGGGTGCGGCGACGCCGACCGAGCTGCTGTCGCTCTACGCCCGCGGTTTCCGCGTGTGCAAGCTGTTCCCGGCCACAGCCGTGGGCGGGCTGGCGATGATCAAGGGACTGGCCGGCCCGGTTGCCGACCTCAAGCTGTGCCCGACCGGCGGCATCACCGAGAACACCGCCGCCGAGTACCTCGAGCAGAAGAACGTGGTCTGCATCGGTGGTTCGTGGATGGTGCCGGGCAACTGGATTGCCGACGGCGAATGGGACAAGGTGCGCGCCAGCGCCGCCGACGCCGCGAAGATCATCAAGCGCGTGCGCGGCCACTGACATGAAGATCGGGGTCAGAGCCCTTTCCCGCCGGGAAAGGGATCCGACCCCAGGCTGCGAGCGCGCACAGCGCGCGACCCGCTCCTGCTCTTCAATCTTCATTCCGCGGTGGCGGCGCACGGAAACTGTCGGTAGCCCTGCGGAGGGATTGCGCAGGGGCGTAAGCGCCATGGATGGCGCGCCGAGCCTTCAGGGATGGATTCACGGCGTCCCCTGCGCGGTCCCTCCGCAGGGCCAACCCCAGAAATCCAACCGCACCACCGCGAGGGGCTCAGCCGTTGGCCGAAACCCTTACAACGGCCGCGCCGGATCCACCAGCCCGTACTGGCTGGCCATGCGCGCCAGCGCGATGTTGTCGTGGATCCCCATCTTCTCGAACAACCGCGCCTTGTGCGTGTTCACCGTCTTCGCACTCAGGCTCAGGCGCCGCGCGATGTCTTCCTGGCGCAGGCCCTGGGTCAGCAGCAAGGCTACTTCCAGTTCGCGCGGCGACAGGCTGTCGAACGGCGATCCATTGCCCTCCACCGTCGACAGGGCCAGGTTCTGCGCGATGCTGGTGCCCAGGTAGCGACGGCCCATGGCCACATCGCGCACCGCGCGCAGCAGCTCCTGTGCATCGCAACCCTTGCCGATGTAGCCCGCGGCCCCCGCCTCCAGCAAGCGCTTCGGCAGCGGCCCGTCTTCCAGTACCGATACGATCACCACGCGGGTGTTGCGGTGGCTGCGGACGATGCGCTCGGTCACTTCCATGCCACTCACACCGGGCAGGTGCAGGTCGCACAGCACCACGTCCGGCAACAGCTGGCGGACGTCGCGCAGTGCGTCTTCACCCGTCTCGGCTTCGCCCACCACCTCGATGTCGGTCTCCCCCGACAGGATCATCTTCATCCCGGTGCGGACCAGCGCATGGTCATCCACCAGGTAGACTCGAATCGTCATTCACGTACCTCTTCGAATGCGGCCATTGCAGGTCAAGCTAGGCAGGGCGCCGATACCCCTGCAAGCGCGTCCGGGACGCGATCCAGGCGTTCTGCCTTGCGCATCACAGTAACGCGCGTTGTGCTTGCCCCCTGTCTTGCAGAACCTGCTGCAACGAAACAACTGATCTATTACGTAGACGCCCCGGAAGGGTCATCCACGTCACCCCCCTGTGATGATGCTTCGCTGGCCGTCGCTGGCGGCGAATCCCGACGTCGCCAAGGATGCCGGCGACTGAACATGACCAGATAGCACCCTACCACCCAAACCAGCGCGGCACACCATCCGGCCAGGATGTCCGAGGGATAATGCACGCCCAGATAGACCCGTGAGACGCTCACCAGCAGGCTGAACGGGGGCGCCAGCAGCAGTACCGGCCAACGCCAGCGGGTATTCCAGGCCAGCAGAACCAGGGTCGCGGCAAGGGTCATCGAGCCCATGGCGTGCCCGCTGGGGAAGCTGAACGTCGATTCCGGCGCAATCGACTCCCACAGGCTGGGGCGCTGGCGCTGGAAGAAGTGCTTGCTGCCCATGTTCAGCAACGCCGATCCCGCGAAACTGACCGCGACGAAGGTCGCCTCGCGCCAGCGCCGGTAGCCCAGCAGCGCACCGATGATCAGCACGTCAGCAGGGATCAGGAACCACTCGTAGCCCAGTTTCGAGATGAGCACGAAGAAGCGGTCCAGCCATGGCGAATGCAGGCCATGCATCTGCCACAGCAGCGGCGCATCGAAATGGAACGATTCAAATTCGTGCACTTCGTCAGCCAGGGCGACGAAGCCCGCCAACGGCAGCAGTACGCCACCGAACAGCAGGACCAGGCGCCAGGCGTTGCGCGCCATCCAGTGGCGGAAACCGGAGGCCGACTCCGGAGCGGCGAGGATCGCAGGCTTATCCGGCGCTTCGGACATATTTGTGTTCGACGTAATCGTCGATCAGGGCGACGAACTCCTGGGCGATGTTGTCGCCACGCAGGGTCACCTTCTTCTCGCCATCGACGAATACCGGTGCTGCCGGCGTCTCGCCCGTGCCCGGCAGGGAGATGCCGATATTGGCATGGCGCGACTCACCCGGCCCGTTGACGATGCAGCCCATCACCGCCAGGGTCATGTTCTCCGCCCCCGGGTGGTGGATCTTCCACAGCGGCATCTTCTCGCGCACATGGTTCTGCACCACTTTGGCCAGTTCCTGGAAGAACTCGGAGGTGGTGCGGCCGCAGCCCGGGCAGGCCGTGACCAGCGGCGTGAAGGCGCGCTGGCCGGTGGTCTGCAGCAGTTCCTGGGCGACGATCACTTCCTGCGTGCGCGACTGGCCCGGTTCCGGGGTCAGCGAGATGCGGATGGTGTCACCGATGCCTTCCTGCAGCAGCACGCTCAGCGCTGCCGACGAGGCGACGATGCCCTTGCTGCCGATACCGGCTTCGGTCAGGCCCAGGTGCAGGGCGAAGTCCGAGCGCTGGGCCAGGTCGCGGTACACCGCGATCAGTTCCTGCACGCCACTGACCTTGGCCGACAGCACGATCCGATCGCGCGGCAGGCCCAGTTCCACGGCCTGCTCGGCCGAATCCAGCGCCGAACGGATCAGCGCCTCACGCAGCACGCGGCCGGCGTCCCAGGGCTGCTCGCGCAGGTTGTTCTCGTCCATCAGCCTGGCCGCCAGGGCCTGGTCCAGCGAGCCCCAGTTGGCACCGATGCGCACCGGCTTGTTGTAGCGGATCGCGAACTCGATCAACTGGGCGAACTGCAGGTCCTTCTTCTTGCCGAAGCCGACATTGCCCGGGTTGATGCGGTACTTGGCCAACGCTTCCGCACATGCCGGTTCGGCAGTGAGCAGCTGGTGGCCGTTGTAGTGGAAGTCACCGATCAGCGGTACATCGATACCCATCATCGCCAGCTTGTCGACGATGCGCGGAATGGCCGCAGCGGCTTCCACGGTGTTGACGGTCAACCGCACCATCTCCGAACCTGCACGCCACAACTCGGCCACCTGCTTCACGCTGGAGGCCACGTCGGAGGTATCGGTGTTGGTCATCGACTGCACCACCACCGGCTTGCCTCCGCCTACGGTGACCCCGCCGATCTGGACGGCATGGGTCTGGCGGCGGGGCCAGGCGGTGGCATCGGAGGGGGGAGTCGGGCGGGTGACGGCGTCATGCATGGGCGCATTCTACCGCCCACTCCCGCATTCGGGGTGACTCGCATTCAGCCTGCGGCACGGCTGCGGCCGATTGTCGCAGGCATGTACACGCATGAACGCATACGATGAGCGTGAATGACCGGTCCCGACGCCCCGTTTCTCCGTACCCTGTGCAGCCTGCGCTGGCTTGCCGTGGGCGGCCAGGCCGCCACCATCCTGGTCGCGACCTGGGTGCTGGGCCTGCCGTTGCCGCAGCTGCCGTTGTGGGCCGGCGTGGCGGTGCTGGCCCTGTTCAACGTCTATACCCAGCTGCGCCCGGAAGCGGCCGACACTGCGCCGCTGACCGCATTCGGCCATATCCTGGTGGACGTGATCATCCTGACCTGGATGGTGGGCTGGAGCGGCGGCATGGCCAACCCGTTCAGCTCACTGTTCCTGATCCTGATCGCGCTGGCCGCCTTCGCCCTGCCCCTGCGCTGGGCATTGGCGGTCGCGCTGGCCTGCCTGCTCGGCTACGCCGCCAGCGGCATTTTCGGGCAGGCGCTGCCGGACGGCTACTTCCGCTCTCAGGACCTCAATCGCTGGGGCGTGGTCGCAAACTTCCTGATTTCCGCCACAGTGGTGCTGGCCTTCTCCACCCGCCTGGCACTGGCCCTGCGGGAGCGCGAACTGGAACTGTCGGCGCTGCGTGAGCGCTTCGCCCGCAACGAGGGCATCGTCGCCCTGGCCACCCATGCCGCCTCGGTCGCGCATGAGCTGAACACACCGCTGGCGACCATGACCCTGCTCGCCGACGATGTCGCCGAGCGCAGCGAAGAGCCTGAAGTGCGCGAAGACATGGAAACCCTGCGCGAGCTGCTGGTGCAGTGCCGGGAACGTGTGCTGGCGCTGGCCGCACCAGCCTCGGCCGACGCGCCGGGCCGCAGCCATTCCAGCGCCCAGCAGGTACTTGAACAATGGCGCCTGGTGCGGCCGACCATCGACCTGCACCGCAATGACGATGCGCCGCTGCGGCTGCCGCTCGACCCGGGCGTAGGCCATCTGTTGATGGTCCTGCTCAACAATGCCGCCGATGCCGGCGAGAAGGCCGGCCGGCCGCGCGTGGACCTGGACCTGCGCATCGAGGGCGACGACCTGATCGGCGAAGTACGCGACTACGGCCATGGTTTCGACGCCCGTGCCGCCGTGCTGCCGAGCAAGCTGTTCGGCAGCAGCAAGAGCGAGGGCATGGGCGTCGGCCTGGCCCTGTCCCATGCCACCATCGAACGCCTCGACGGCGAGATGTGGATGCGCCCGGCCCAGGGGGCCGGCAGCCGCGTCGGCTTCCGCCTGCCGCTGGCCCCACGCGAGGAAACCCCATGAGCGCCTCAACCCTTGGTCTGCTGGTCGACGACGACGAGCTGTACCTGCGCACCCTGCAGCGCAGCCTGGCCCGCAAGGGCCTGGAAACACAGACCGCACAGGATGCCGCCAGTGCCCTGGCACTGGCCCGCCAGCATCCGCCGGCGTTCGCGCTGATCGACCTGAAGCTGGGCAGCGATTCCGGCCTGGCGCTGATCCAGCCGCTGCGCGCGCTGCGCGCGGACATGCGCATCCTGCTGGTGACCGGCTATGCCAGCATCGCCACCGCAGTGGAGGCGATCAAGCTGGGCGCGGATGATTACCTGCCGAAGCCGGCCACGGTGCCGATGATCCTGCGCGCCCTCGGTGAGGAGGACGACGGCCCGGCCGACGATGGCGAAATGGAAGTGCCCGATGCGATGACGCCGATCAGCCGCCTGCAGTGGGAACACATCCAGCAGGCGATGCACGAGACCGGCGGCAACGTGTCAGCGGCCGCACGCCTGCTCGGCATGCACCGGCGCTCACTGCAGCGCAAGCTGGCCAAGCGGCCCAGCCCGGAACGCGATCCGAGCCGGTGAGACGCCACGCCATGCGCCGGTAGTGCCGGCCGCAGGCCGGCAACCTCGTGAACGATTGAAGCATCGCCTGGATGCCGGCCAGCGGCCGG
>NZ_JBHHMJ010000259.1:0-1736 GCF_042136455.1 Stenotrophomonas sp. 3diitr2024 | reverse complement strand
GCTGGCCGGCAACTGCACGGACGTGATTCATCGAGGTTGCCGGCCAGCGGCCGGCACTACCCCAGGTCGTCGAGCAGGTGCGCCGCCAGCACTTCACCACTGGCATTCGGCAGATGCGGCAGCCGTCCCCAGCACGGCATCGGCAGGCGCTGCTGCAGCGTGGCGATGTTCTCGTCCTGGCGCTGCATCGCCGGGTCGATGTGGTTGCCGATCCAGCCCAGGCAGTCCACGCCGCTGGCCTGCAGTGATTGCTGCGTCAACCGCGCGTGGTTGACGCAGCCCAGGCGCATGCCCACCACCAGCAGCACCGGCAGCTGCAGCGCACGCACCAGGTCGAGCTGGTCCAGCGTGGCCGAGACCGGTGCCAGCCAACCGCCCACGCCCTCCACCACGACGATATCGGCCTTCGCGCGCAGGCGTTCGAACGCGGCCACGATCGGCGCCAGCTCCACCTGCACGCCGTCCTCGGCAGCGGCCAGCTCCGGTGCCAGTGGCTGCCGCAGCGCATAGGGATTCAGATCGGCATAGTCCGGCACCGGCCAGCTGGCCGCCTGCAGCGCCAGCGCGTCCTCGTTGCGCAGGCCCTGCCCCAGATCCTCGCTGCCGCTGGCCACCGGCTTCATGCCCACTGCGCGCAGGCCACGCTGGCGCAGTGCATGCAGCAGCGCGGTGCTGGCCGCGGTCTTGCCGATTTCGGTATCGGTGCCGGTAACGAACAGGGCGGGCGGCAGCGTAGCGGGCAACGGCATCGATGGGCTCCAACAGGGCAACAGTGTGTGCATTATCGCCGGCCCGGTGCACTTGCTAGACTGCAGGCATGTTCGCCAATGCCTCGCTCACCGGCAGCAAGCCGGAACAATACGCCCAGCTGCTGGAACAGGCCCGTGGCCTGGTCTACGCCGAGTCCGACCGCATCGCCAACGCGGCCAACCTCTCCGCACTGGTCTATCACGCCCTGCCCGACCTGAACTGGGTGGGCTTCTACCTGTATGACGGCAAGGAACTGGTGGTCGGCCCGTTCCAGGGCCTGCCGGCCTGCGTGCGCATCCCGCTGGACAAGGGTGTGTGCGGTGCCGCCGCCAGCCAGCGCGTAACCCAGCGCGTGGACGACGTCGATGCCTTCCCCGGCCACATCGCCTGCGATTCGGCCTCGCGTTCGGAGCTGGTGGTGCCGCTGCTGCGCGGCGATGAACTGATCGGCGTGTTCGATATCGACAGCCCGAAGGTCGGCCGCTTCGACGCCGACGATCAGGCCGGCCTGGAAGCCATCGCCCGCGTGTTCGTCGAGGCACTGGGATGAGCGCACCGAAGCTGCGCAACATCGGCCCGAAGAGTGCAGCGTGGCTGCGCCAGGTCGGGCTGCGCAGCCGCGAGGACCTGGTTGCGATCGGCGCAGTCGGCGCCTTCGTCAAGGTCAAGCGGGCCGGCTTCAAGCCCAGCCTGAACCTGCTGTACTCGCTGGAAGGCGCATTGCTGGACTGCCACTGGCAGGAGCTGAGCGAGCCGCAGCGTGAAGCGCTGGTGCAGGACTACGAGGCGCGCATCGCCGCGCATCCGCTGAAGGCGGCCGGCCCGGCGTCGGGCCCGGTGCATGAGCAGCGCTTCGATGCCGACGATGAGGCCGAGGACAACGTGGCCGAGCGCGCGGACGAGGATTGACTGCACCGGTAGTGCCGGCCGCTGGCCGGCAACTGCGTGATCCTTGCAACGTTCCTGAGGCTGCCGGCCAGCGGCCG
>NZ_JBHHMJ010000236.1:0-3963 GCF_042136455.1 Stenotrophomonas sp. 3diitr2024 | reverse complement strand
CGGCCGCTGGCCGGCATCCCGCGGACCTTCCACGGTTCTGACGCAGTTGCCGGCCAGCGGCCGGCGCTACCGGGCTTACCCCAACCGCTTCAGTTCCCACGCGCGGTGGATGCGCGCGTTGCGCTCGAAATCCGGACCAATCGTGCGTGCGGTGATCTCGCGGCACTGGGCGAACTCGGCGATGGCGTTCTCTTCCAGCTTGAAGCGGCGGAAGTTGTTGGAGAAGTACAGCACGCCACCCGGTGCCAGCCGCGCCACCGCCGCCCGCAGCAGCTTCAGCTGTTCGCGCTGCACGTCGAAATCATCGGCGCGGGCGGAATTGGAGAAGGTCGGCGGGTCACAGAAGATCACGTCGTACTGGCCGCGGTCGCCTTCCAGCCAGGCCATTGCATCGGCCTGGACCAGCAGATGCTGGTTGCCCCCCTGCCCGTTCAGCGCCAGGTTGTCGTAGCACCACTGCAGATAGGTGGCCGACAGGTCGACGCTGGTGGTGCTGGCGGCACCGGCCACGGCGGCCTGCACGCTGGCCACGCCGGTGTAGCAGAACAGGTTGAGGAAACGCTTGCCACGCACCTGCTCGGCCATCATCCGGCGCAGCGGGCGATGGTCGAGGAACAGGCCGGTATCCAGGTAATCGAACAGGTTCACCTGCAGCAGCGCGTTGTTCTCTCGCACCACGATGAACTCGTCGCGCTGCTCGAAGCGGCCGTACTTGCTGCCGCCCTTGCCGCGCTCGCGCGATTTCATCGACACCTGTTCCGGTGGCACGCCGAACACTTCGCGCGCGGCGGCCAGCAGCTCATTGCGGCGGCGGCGCACGTCGTTCTCGGGAATCGCCGCCGGTGCCGCATATTCCTGCACATGCAGGAAGGTACGCCGCCTGCCACCCTCTTCCTCGTAGACGTCGATGGCCGCCGCGTACTCCGGCAGGTCGGCGTCGTAGGCGCGGAAGCAGGTGATGTCCTCGCGGGCACGCCAGCTCTTGAACTTCTTCAGGTTCTTGCGCAGGCGGTTGGCCACCATCTGCGCGCCTTCGCTCAGCTCGCGGGGCTGTGCCGGATCACGGCCCGGCACAGCGATCGGATCGCAGACGATCAGCGCGCATTCCAGCGCACCGTTGAACATCTGGTACTTCTTGCTGGCACGCAGGCCGGTGGCAAAGGCCAGTTCGTCATTGCCGCACAGCAGGCTGGCGCGCCACTGCGGCACTGCCTTCTGCAAGGCATTGCCCAGTGCACGGTACAACGCCGGATCGGCGGCCAGGCGCTCGTCGTACGGCGGGTTGCAGACCACCGCACCGATCTCCTGTTCCGGCGTGGCCAGGTCGGCGACATCGGCGCGGGTGAAACGGATCGCGTGGGCGACGCCGGCGACCTCGGCATTCTCGCGGGCCGCCTGGATCGCAGCCGGGTCGATGTCGCTGCCGTGGATGACCGGCTTCAGCGCGGCCAGGCCGGCCGCTTCGCGCTCACGTGCTTCGCTCTGGATGGACTTCCAGGCCGCCTTGTCGAAGCCCAGCCAACGGCTCGGCGGCAGGCTGCCATGCCGCATCAGGCCTGGGGCAACGTCGGCGGCCATCAGCGCGCCTTCGATCAGCAGCGTGCCGCTGCCACACATCGGGTCCAGCAGGCCACCGCCGGCGGCATGCAGGCGCGGCCATTGCGCGCGCAGCAGCAGCGCGGCGGCCAGGTTTTCCTTCAGCGGCGCCTCGTGGGCGGCACCGCGCCAGCCACGGCGATGCAGCGGGCCACCGCCGAGGTCGATCGACAGCGAGGCGCGGCCCTTGCGCAGCGAGAGGTTGACGCGCACGTCGGGCAGATCGGTATTGACCGAAGGCCGCTCCAGGCCTTCGTCGCGCATGCGGTCGACGATCGCATCCTTGATCCGCTGCGCGGCAAAGCGTGCATGGGTGATCTTGTCGCCGGACACGTGCGCATCCACCGCCAGGGTCATCTCCGGCGAGATGTGCTCGTGCCACGGCAGTGCACGCACGCCGTCATACAGGGCCTGCTCGTCCGGGCAGTCGAACTCGTCGATCGGCCACAGCACCCGGCTGGCCAGGCGCGACCACATCACGATCCGCAGCGCCTGCGCCAGTTCGCCATCGGCGTTGACGCCGGCAATGGTGGCGGTGGCCTTGCCAAGGCCCAGGGCCGACAGTTCATCGGCAAGCAGGTATTCCAGGCCCTTGGCGCAGGAGACGAAGAATTTCACGGGATCGGTTCGCAGGTGGTCGGGCGCGGCACAGGGGCCGGGCCGGTCGGAAAGGAGGGCCGTAGGCACGGCCGGCAGGCCCGCGCCGGGGGCGGCGGGGCTGCCATTGTAGTCAATGCGGGCGGGCGCGCCGTGCGCCCTGGCTTCACAGTTGCCGCAGCAGGCGCTCGAAGGCCTGCGCGGAGGCCTCCACGTGGCGCTCCAGGCGGTGGCCATCGTCAACCAGCAGCAACTGCGCCGAACGCGCCTGCGCCCAGGCAATCACGCCGGCAGCCGGTACCACATCGTCATGCCAGGCCTGCACCACCGTGGTCGGCACCGCAGCGGCGTCCAGCGCCGGCATCGGGCCCATGGCGGTCGGCGGCACCATCAGGAACAGGCCGGCCACCGGCACCTGCAGCGAAGCGATGGCGGAGATGTAGGCGCCCAGGCTGGAGCCGGCCAGCACCACCGGCCCCTGACGGGCGGCGATGGCGGCGCGTTCAACCAGACGGCGCAGGCGGGTCGGCACGTCGCCCACCCGGCTGACCTCGCTCATCGCGTCCAGGTCGGTGTAGTCGGGGCGCTCGTGGGTCCAGCCCAGGCGTTGCGCCACCTCGGCCAGCGCGGTGACCTTGGTCGCCTCCGGGCCGCTCTCGAAGCCATGGGAGAGGATGCAGTGGCCGCGGCTCATGCGCGTGCTCCGTGGGCGCGGGCCGACGAGGAAAGGGAAGGCAGGTTCATGCCGCAATGCTAGCATCGCCGGATGCCCAACCCGCTCCTGCCCGGCCTGCAGCTGCAGCCCCTGCCCTATCACGACCGACTGCCGCTGCGGGATCCCGCCTCGCTGGAAATGGTGGTGATCCACTGCACCGAGCTGCCCGATCTGGCGATGGCCCGCGAGTACGGCGAGCGCGTGCTGTACGACAGCGGCGCCGGCAATAGCGGGCACTTCTACATCGACCGCGATGGCAGCGTGGTGCAGTACGTGGCGCCGGAACGCGTGGCCCATCACGTGCGCGGCATGAACGCGCATACGCTGGGCATCGAGCTGGTCAACCGCGGGCGCTATCCGGACTGGTTCGACAGCCGCCACCAGGCGATGGACGAGCCCTACACCGAGGCACAGCTGGGAGCGCTGGAGCGGCTGCTGCTGGCGCTGGTGGCGCGCTATCCGTCGCTGCGGCGGATTGCCGGGCACGACCAGCTGGACCTGGAGCAGGTGCCGGCCAGCGATGATCCGACGCTGAGGGTGGCACGCAAGCGCGATCCGGGGCCCTTGTTCCCGTGGGCACGGGTGCTGGCGAAGGTGCCGCTGCAGGGGTTGGAGTAAGCAGCAGGGCTGCGCCCTGCACCTGCAGAGGCAACGTCAACGTCAAGAGCTGGCATTCCGGGGGATGGCGGGGTGGATCCGATTGCGGGGGACGCCGTAAAGCCCCAGGCCGGCCCAGCCGCTGGCGGCTGTGCGTTCGGGCGCTTGCGAAGCAGTGCTTCGCAAGCAAAGCGCCCTCACCCATGGCGGCTTGGCCGCGGCATCCATGCCGCGGACACCCCCGCAACCGGACCCACCCCGCCTTCGACAGATTTCCGCGATCTGTGGATCCACGCCATGCGTGAATGAATCTCTGTCGGATAACGAAATCAATCGGGGTCAGAGCCCGTTGCGTAGCAACGGGAGCCGACCCCGTGCCGATTCGAAGGATCGCGGAGAACTGTCGAAGGCGGGGTGGGTCCGGTTGCGGGGGTGTCCGCGGCATGGATGCCGCGGCC
>NZ_JBHHMJ010000225.1:0-14205 GCF_042136455.1 Stenotrophomonas sp. 3diitr2024 | reverse complement strand
CCTGGGATAGGACCGGTTCGTGGTAGAGCCGGGCGCTGCCCGGCATCCACCGGATCATGGGGTTGCCAGCCAGCGGCCGGCACTACCGGGGATCCGACCGGCGGATTGCCGATCAGGCCGCCAGCGAATCCAGGGCGGCTTCCAACGCGTCCAGGTTCGGCAGCAGCGCACTCTGCTCACCCAGCAGCACGCGCATGTGCACGGTCTGCGGCAGGGTTTCTTCGGAGGCGTCGGCCAGCAAGCCGTCGCGCGGCACCGAGATCAGCTGCGGAAAGTTCTGCGTCAGCAGCGCGTAGTACGGGCGCTGCGCGTTGCCGCTGAGGGACTTCAGCACCACCACCTTGTTGTGGCCGGCCACCGTCTCTTCGCCCAGCCCCGAAAGGCGTGCGAACGACACCAGCGGCACCTGCCAGCCGTGCCAGCCGATCTCGCCGACCAGCCAGCGCGGCGCATCGGAGACCGGCTGCACCGGCACGCGCGACATCATTTCGGCCACGGTGGCATTGGGCAGCAGCACGCGCTCGTTGCCGGCCTGGATCAGGACGCCGCGGATTTCGTCATTGCTGGCGTAGCTCATGGTGCGTCTCCGTTGTCGTCCTGCTCACCCCAGCGCGCGGCAATCGCCTGCGCCAGTTCCTGCGGTTCACCGGCCACCATGCCGGCAGCCACCACGGCGGTGGCCGCCGCCGGGTCATAGCAGCCCTCGCCCACCTGCCCGGCCACCCACGCACCGGCGGCCGCCAGGTCCAGCGCCGGGCCTACGTGGGCCAGGTCGGCACCGCTGAGCAGCACCAGCGCGGTGTGTTCGGCCGGCAGCGAAGCGAGCGAAATACCGTTGGCATCGCTCTGGAAATGCAGGCCATCGCTGGCCGCGCGCACGCCGATATCATCGGCCAGAACGTGCACTTCGCCCGGCACCGCGTGCTGGCCGGCCTCGGCCAGCTGCACCGGCAACGGCGAAACACGGGACATCTGCTTGACCAGATTGCCGTAGCGGCCACCATCCAGACGCATGTGCACCAGGACCGGCACGCTCAACGACGCGGGCAGTGCGCCGAGCAGGCGACGCAACGCATCCGGGCCACCGATGCCGGCCAGCACCAGCAGCGATGCGGCACGCGCACCGGCCGGGGCGACGGCATCCAGATCGACCAGGCTCAAATGATCGGTATCGAACGAGGGCTGCGGCGCGACGACCGGCGCCACGGCTTCTGCCGATACGGGTGCTTCGATCGATTCTTCCACCAGCGACCAGGCGGTGTGATCGAAGGAGACCGGCGGTGTCGCAGGCGTCGCCGGTTCGGCCAGTGCCTGCGGCGCCGAAGGCGGATCCAGAGGCTCGGGCACGACCGGCTGCAGCGCCGCCAGGGCCTGCTCCAGCGCGATCGGTTCGTGCAGGTCTGCCGGTGGCGAATACAGGCCGTCGGCCGGAACGTCATCGGCCCAGCTCAGCGCCTGTTCCAGGTGCGGGCGCAGGGCTTCTTCCTGCGGCGCCGGCGCGGGCGCCGGATGGCCAGGCTCCAGCTGCAGGCTGGGCTCTTCTTCGGCGCCCGGCGGCAACACCTGCTGGTGGCCGTGCAGCTTGGCGGCCAGGTGGCGCCCCCAGCGTTGCGCCTCCCAGCCGTCGCGGCGGGCGGCCAGCTCAGCCTCATCGAACACCAGGGTCAGCCCCGGTGCCGAGAGCACGGATTCCAACCGTTCCAGTGCGTCCTCGATGGCAGCTTCCAGCGCGATCACCACGAACTGCGGGGCCGCGGCCTGCAGGACCTGCGGCTCCAGGCCGTTCGGATCATCTTCCAGGACCAGCTGTACATCGGCATGCGCCAGCGCCTCGCGCAGGCGTTCACGCGCCGCACCGGGGCGGGCCAGCAGGGCGACGGCCGGGGCCGGATGGGTTTCACTCACGGACACGGGCGATCCCCAGCAGGTCGTACACGTTACGCATCAGGTCCAGTTCCTGGTACGGCTTGCCCAGATAACGCTGGACACCGATCTCGAAGGCACGCTGGCGGTGCTTGTCGCCGCTGCGCGAGGTGATCATCACGATCGGCACATCCCTGTAGCGCGGATCGGCACGCATCACAGTGGCCAGCTCGTAGCCGTCCATGCGCGGCATCTCGATGTCCAACAGCATCAGGTCGGGCACGCGTTCTTCCAGGCGCTCCAGTGCTTCCACGCCGTCGCGGGCGACGCTGACCTCGAAGTTGTGGCGTTCGAGGATGCGCCCGGTCACCTTGCGCATGGTCAGCGAATCGTCCACCACCATCACCAGCGGCACCTGGCGTTCGTCGCGCGGCGCATTGGCCAGCACCGGTGCCGTCGGATTGGCCAGGAAGCGGCGCACCAGCGGCGCGACGTCCAGGATCACCACCACGCGGCCATCGCCGGTGATGGTGGCACCGTAGATGCCCGGCACCGACGCGATCTGCAGGCCGACCGGCTTGACCACGATTTCGCGGTTGCCCAGCACCTGATCGATCGCCACGGCTGCACGCAGGTCGCCGGCGCGGACCAGCAACAGCGGCACCTGGTCCTGGCCATCGGCACGCGCCGGGGCCTGCCCGACCAGGCTGCCGAGGTCATACAACGGATAGTCTTCGCCGCTGTAGCGGTAGCTGCTGTCGGCGGCCTCGAAACGTTCGCGCGACAGGCGGCCGATACCGCTGACCGAGGCCACCGGCACGGCGAAGGTGGTCTCGCCGATCTGCACGAACACCGCCTGGGTGACGGCCAGCGTCTGCGGCAGGCGCAGGGTGAAGCGCACGCCCTGGCCGCGCACCGACTGGATGTCGACCGAGCCGCCCAGCTGGCGCACTTCGTTGCGCACCACGTCCATGCCCACGCCACGACCGGCCAGCTGGCTGACCTGGTCGGCGGTGGAGAAACCGGAGGCGAAAATCAGGTTGTCCAGTTCCTGATCGTTCGGCTGCGCGTCGGCGGCCAACAGGCCACGGTCGATGGCGCGGCGGCGGATCGCTTCGCGATCGAGGCCGGCACCGTCATCGGCCACTTCCAGCACGATTTCCGAGCCTTCACGGTGCAGGCGGATGGCAACTTCGCCCTCTTCCGGCTTGCCGGCGGCGCGGCGCTGTTCCGGCGCTTCCAGGCCATGGGCCACGGAGTTGCGCAGCATGTGTTCGAGCGGCGCGACCATGCGGTCGAGGACGTTGCGGTCCAGTTCGCCGTGAGTGCCTTCCAGGGTCAGGTGCACCTGCTTGCCGGTATCCATGCCGGACTGGCGGACCACGCGGCGCAGGCGCGGCACCAGGCCATCGAACGGCACCATGCGCGCGCGCATCAGGCCGTCCTGCAGCTCGGAGCTGACGCGCGACTGTTGTTGCAGCAGCGAATCGTACTGGCGCGACAGATCGTCCAGTACCCCTTGCAGGCCGCCAAGGTCGGCCGCCGATTCGTTCAGCGCACGGCTGAGCTGCTGCAGCGTGGAGAAGCGGTCCAGCTCCAGCGGATCGAACTTCTGGTCTGCCTGGTCCTGCTCACGCTGGTAGCGGGCGACGATCTGCGCTTCGGTTTCCAGGTCGAGCCGGCGCAGCTGGTCGCGCAGTCGCGCATTGGTGCGCTCCAGCTCGCCCATCGCACCACGGAACGCGCCGAGCTGCTGCTCGAGGCGCGAGCGGTAGATCGCCACTTCACCGGCATGGTTGACCAGGCGGTCGAGCAGATCCGCGCGCACGCGCACCTGTTCCTGCTGCGGGCGTGCCAGCGGATCTTCATCGACCACGCCTTCGGCCGGCAGCGGTGCCGACAGTGGCGCATCAAGCAGTGCCGGTGCCGATGCCGGACTGGCAACCGGTGCCGAAGTGGCTTCTGCGACGCTCGCCACGTTGGCTGCGGCTGCGGCTGCAGCAGCCGCCGCAGCGATATCGGTGGTGGTTCGCACTTCGAACGCGTCGACCAGGTCCTGCGCCGGTTCCACCACGCGGTGGTCGCCGGTGCGGGTGAGCAGCTGGTGCAGCCGATCAAATCCGCGCTCCAGCAACTGCACATCGCGGCGTTCGATCTCGGTGCGACCAGCGGCGACGGCTTCCAGCAACGATTCGATGCTGTGGCCAAGATCGCCGATGGCGTTGATGCCGGCCATGCGTGCGCCACCCTTCAGGGTATGCAGGTCACGCTGCAGGCCGGCCAGCACCTCGCGGTCCTGCGGCGCATCGCGCAGCTCGCTGATCAGGCCATCACAGTGGTCGAGCAGGTCCTTGCCTTCCTCGACGAAGATGTCGACCAGCTCGCGATCGTAGACGCTGAAGTCGAGCGTATCGGCGCTGTCTTCCGGCACCGGGATGTCAAGGACGTCGGGTGCCACGGTTTCAACCACGTCGGCGTCAGGCGCGCCAACGGCCGGGGCATCCGATACGGCATCGGCATCGGCAGCTTCGGCGTGGACTTCCACCTGGCCCGGCGCGTCTTCCAGTTCGAAGAACCGCACCGGTTCGGCGGTGGCCGGCGTCGCGGCCTCCGCGATCTCCTCATTCACCGTCGCCGGGGACGGCTGATCGGCGCTCTCTCCTTCACCGATCGCCGCCTCCCCGCCGACGTCCGCATCCTCGGCAAAGGCTTCCGCCTCGCCCGGCGCGAGTTCGCTGGCCTGCAGGCCGAGCACGGACCATTGCCCGTCGTCGGCCAGGGGCTGCTCTTCGTCGATCACGTGCAGGCCGGCCTCGAGCGCGGCGTCCAGCGAGACCGGTTCTGCAAACCCCGGCGCAGCCATTTCATCCTGCAGGCTCGGCAGCTCGCTGTCGAGTGGCAGTGCAGCAGGCGTCTCGAATGCCTCAGCGTCCGCGACGTGCACGTGATCGAACGAGGACGCATTCAGGTCAGATGCGACGGCTTCGACAGCATCAGGAATCTCTTCGGCATCGCGGTCGTCGACCGGCAGCGCACTGGCATCCAGGTACGGCGACAGATCGTCCACGACGGTCAAACCGGCATCGTCGGCCAACAGCGGCGCGCTTTCGGCCTCCGCCTGGACACCGTCTACCTCAACGCCCGGAACGTCGTCGGCCACCTGGATCGATTCGACCACCGGTAGCGACGCCGCTCCCTCACCCGGTACCGACGGCCATCCGGCATCGAAGTAGCGCGAAAGATCGTCGCTGGCGGTCAGCTCACCGACCTCCAGCCCGCCCTCGCCCTCGATCGCGGCATCCTCGACCGGGGTTTCGGCGACATCGGCAACTGCCTGTGGTTCCTGCTCCGGCGCGACGGACGAAAGCGGGACCGCATCGGTTTCAGGCGCGACGGCTGCCGGGGCGTCCGCATCCCATTCCGCCGTCGGTTCGTCATCCAGCGCCAGCTCAGCTTCGTCGTCCTCCAGGCCCACCATCGGCCAGCGCGCTTCCGGCAACTCGCTGGCCAGCGCCTGCAGGCGCTGTGCCAGTACCTGTTGCGGTGCGATACGCGGCTGTTCGGCCTGCAGCGCTTCCATGGTGGCGGTGATCGCCTGCGCGGCCGCATCCAGCGCGGCCACGCCCTCATCACCCGGCACCACTTCGGCGGCCAGTGCACGCTTGATGTAGGACTCTGCACCGCCGGTTACAGCCGTGATCTCGGGCACTTCGGTCATCGCGAAGGCGCCGTTCATGGTGTGCACTGCGCGCAGGAGTGCGTCGCTGACCGGCTGCGGTGCCTGCTGCGCCGAACGCAGCCAGTCCTGCAGGGTGGCCTGATGGACTTCCACCTCGGCCTCGAGAATCTCGCGCAGCACGCTGTCGATGTTGGCCGGCGTGCCGGTGGCTTCGGCCTTCTCGGCGGTATCGGCCAGCGCCGAAGCGGCAACCTCCGCGTCGAGAATGCGGATGATCTCGTCTTCGCCCTCGACTTCGGCCACCGGTGCAACCGATGCAGTGGCCCCAGCCAGGGGTACGTAGTAGGTCTCCTCGCCTGCACCGACACGATCGGCGATGGCCTGCATGGCCTGCAGGTCGACGCTGATGCGGTGGCCATGGCGCAGCGCCGCGTTCAGCTGCGGCAGCGCCGCATGCGCGTTGTCGACCATCGCCAGCACGGCGGGAGATGCGGCGCGGCTGCCATCCAGCACGCGGTTGAGCATGCCTTCGATCTTCCACGCGAACTCACCCAGGGTGCGTGCGCCGACCAGGCGGCCACTGCCCTTGAGGGTATGGAAGATGCGGCGGATCGGGCGCAGCCGGTCCATGTTGTCCGGCTGCATGCGCCATGCCGGCAGCAGCGTGCCGAGATTGGCCAGCTCATCGTCGAACTCTTCCAGGAACACCTCGCGGATGTCCTCGTCGATGTTCTCGGCATCGTCGTCGAACCCGGCGTCGAAGCCCGCATTGGTGTCGGCGTCGGTCCCGGCAACGGCCGAATCCACCGCCTCCGGCGCTGCCGCAGCGGCCATCGCCTGTGGATTGAAGCCGGCAGCGGCCGCACTCAACTCGGCGAAGAACTGGGCGTCGGCCTCGCTGAAATCGATCGGCGCGATGGTGTCGATATCGATCACCGACACGGCCGGAGCGGACGTATCCGCCGCAGGAGCCGCCGCATCGATCAACGGCGACGTGATCGACGGTACCGGCAGGTCATCCGGGGCCTCATCCACCCCGGCCAGCGGCGGAACGACGGCATCGACGATCTCCAGCGACGGATGCAACGCGGCGTCATCGTCCAGCGACAGCGTTTCCATCGCATGCAGCGACAGCACGTCGTCAGCGTTGTCCAGCGCGTCGGCATCGAAGCGGAACACCACGTCGTCGGCCACGGCAGCCGCATCCTGTTCGGCCGCCACCGGGTCGAACACCGGTGCAGCATCGAAAGCGGTCGCGGAGGAATCCACCGCGTCCGTCCTCTCATCGATCACAGGCGCTGCGCTTTCCTCAAGCATCTGCGGCGCCCCGGACAGCGACCACTGCGGCGCACCGGAGTGATCACCCTCGGCCAGCTCGAAGCTGACCGGATCGAAACTGGCGAAGGTCGGGCTGCGCTCGTCATCGGCAGGCACGATGGCGTCGGCCTCCGGATGGAACGGCGCCAGCTCCCACTGCGGGACATCCGGCGCAGGTGCGCTGGACGCCGCGAAGACCAGCGATGCGTCCGCATCGTCGTGCGTCGGCAACGGCGAAGCACCGGTATCAGCCGTGCTGGCGGCCACGGCTGCCGCGGTGCCCAGCGCGCCGAACATCAGGCGGTTGTCGGACATCATCGGCGCCGGCGAGGCCGGCGGCGGATCGAAGGTGAAGTCCGGCAGTGGCACCGGCACGTCGCCGGCAGCGGGCGCCGCAGGCTGCACCGGAACCTCGATGCGCTCCGGCTGCAGGGGCTCGGCCTGCAACGCAACCGGCTCACGTTCGACCGGCAGCAGTGCCGGCGCGTCCGGCGCAACGGCATTGTGCTCCGGCAGCGGCCAGTAGCGCAGTGCCTCGAGGCTGCTGCGGGTGATTTCGAGGATGTCCTCTCGGCCCGGGCGGCGGTCGCGCAGGGCTTCCAGGTAGTACTCCAGGCTGGCCATGGCATCGGCCAGGGTGTCCAGTTGACGGCCGCTGGGCACGCGCTGGCGGCCGATCAGTTCGGCCTCGATGTACTGCTGCACGCCGCGCAGGTAATCGGCGGCGGTACCCAGGTCGAGCATGCGCAGCGCGCCGGACACATCGCCCAGCAGGCGTGGCACATCCTGCAGCTCGGCATGGTTCCAGCTGGTTTCGATGAAGGCGACGAAATGCTCGCGGGCAGCGGCGAAGTTGGCGATGGCTTCATGCGCCAGCACCTCCACCGTTCGCCGGTTCTCGACCGCGCTCGGGTCGTCCTCGCCACTGCCGCCGGCGCCCAGATGGGCAACCTGGTCGTCCAGCGAGGCATCGACGTACAGCAGTGCACCGGCAATATCCAGCAGCAGGTTCTCGTCGATCTGCTGGCGACCTTCGACCACGCCGCGCAGCGCATCGCGCTGCTGCACGACCACGCCGCGGGCCACGCCCAGGCCCATCATGCCCAGCGTATCGGCCACGGCGCCGAGCTCGTTGGCCTGGGTCTGCAGCTGTTCCGGCGCACCACCTGTGCGCAGGTGCAGGTCAAGCGCATCCTTGATGCGCAGCAGTTCTTCCTTCACCGCGCTGCCGACCGTGTCGAGCAGCTCGCGATTACGCCCGCTCAGGCTGCCACGGGCATGGTCCAGCTCGGCCTCGGTGGCGGTGACGCTGTCCGGCGCAAAGGCCAGCAGCACACTGTCAGTGACGCCTTCTTCGCCGCGCGACGCACGGATCTCGTTGAGCAGCGGCATCAGCACGATCGGAATGTCGCGATGGCCGTTCTGCAGGCGCTCCAGATAGTCGGGCAGCAGCACGCTGCCACGCATCAGGGTTGCGCAGGCTTCATCACGGTCGGCCACGCGGCCGGCGCCGATGGCGTTGGCCAGCTGCTCCAGCTCTTCGGCCACCATCGCCGGGGCATACAGCTCGACCATGCGCAGAGTGCCCTGCACCTGGTGCAGGTAGCCGGCGCAGATGCGCATGCGGCTGGCATCGGTCGGGTCTTCGGCGTAGTACTCGACCTCGTTGCGCACCTGGCGCAGGGTCTCGTCCAGCTCGGGCTTGACCCAGCCCAGCGCTGCGTGGCTCATCGCATCGCGCAGACTGCTCATGGACGCGCTCCGTTCGCCGCCGCGCGGTGGCCGCGCGAGTTCTGGCGTGGGGAATGGAAATGCTTCATCGACTGGTTCCTTGCTCGCCGCCCTGCCCGTGTCACGCCGGCAGCTTGAAGTCGGCGACCGAACGGCGCAGGTCCGCCGCCAGCTGCGCGAGGTGGCCGATCGACTCGGCGGTCTGTCCTGCACCCTGCGAGGTCTGCCCGGTGATCTGCCGGATCACGCCCATGGTGCGGGTGATGTCCGAGGCGGCGGCCGACTGCTGCTGGGCGGCGATGGAGATGTTCTTGATGAGGGTGTTCAGCGCGTTTGACACGCGTTCGATCTCGGTCAGCGCGGTACCGGCGTCCTCGGCCAGGCGCGCACCAGACACCACTTCGGCCGTGGTCTGCTCCATCGAGGTGACCGCTTCATTGGTGTCGGCCTGAATGGCCTGGACCAGGTTCTCGATGCGTCGGGTCGCACCCGAGGTGCGTTCTGCCAGGCGCTGCACTTCGTCGGCCACGACCGCGAAACCGCGGCCCGCTTCACCGGCCGACGCGGCCTGCACCGCCGCGTTCAACGCCAGGATGTTGGTCTGCTCGGAAATGTCGTTGATCAGTTCCACGATCGAGCCGATTTCCTGCGACGACTCGCCCAGGCGCTTGATGCGCTTGGAGGTCTCCTGGATCTGGTCACGGATCTGGTCCATGCCCTGGATGGTCTCGCGCACCACGCCGGCACCCTCGGCGGCGATCACCACCGAGCGCTGTGCCACGTCGGCCGACTCGGCCGAGTTGCGCGACACCTGCTCGATGCTCGCCGCGATCTCCCCGATGCGGTCCGAAGCCGAGGTGATCTGGTTGGCCTGGTGCCCCGCGGCCTCTGCCAGCTGCATGGCGGTGGCCTGGGTTTCCTGGGTGGACATCGCGACCTTGGCCGAGGTGGCGTTGATGGTGGTCACCAGGTGGCGCAGCTCGTCCACCGCGTAGTTGATCGCGTCGGCGATCGCGCCGGTCATGTCCTCGGTCACCGAGGCCTTCACCGTCAGGTCGCCCTCGCCGAGCGAGGAGATTTCGTCCAGCAGCCGCATGATCGCCTGCTGGTTGCGGCTGTTGAATTCCACCTGGGTCTGGTAGCGCAGTTCCTGCTCGCGCGAGCGGCTGCGCACGTTGGTGGAGACGAAGCCGATGATCGCGATCAGCGACAGCGCACCGGAGACCACGCCAATCCAGAAGTTCGGGAACAGGCGGGTGTCGGATACCGAGCCGAACGAGGAGAACGCCTCGAACAACTTGCGGCTGTCATCCAGCATGTGGGCCGAACCCTGGCCCAGCGCGGTGGCAGCGGACTGCGCGGCGAACAGCTGGCGCGAGCTGGCCAGGATCGCGTCGGCGTCCTGCTTCATCGCTTCCCACTTCTGCTGCGACTGTTCCAGCGCGGCCACGGCGGCGGCACCGCGCACGGCGGTGATGCCCAGTTCCTCGTTGCCGTTGCGCAGGCCGTCGAGCACCTGCGAGAACACGGTGATGTCACGTGCCAGCGCATCGCCGGAGGTCGCCGCGGCGCTGCCGCCGGCACGCATTTCGGTCACGCGGCGGGCCATCGAACCGGCCACCACGACCTGCTGCAGTGCGCTGTACACCTGCGACGACGGCGCGCCGGAAGCGGACATCGCACGCACCAGCTCGTTCAGCTGGGCCTGCAGGCCCGGCACTGCGCCGGTGAAGTTGTTCGCGTTGCCGGCCAGCGCCAGCACGGCCGGTTCGCTGGCCACCAGCTGCCCGGCCTGCTTGCCCAGCGGCGCCCAGGTCTCGCCGAGGGTGGCGATGGCACCGGCTACGCCCGGCTCCTTGCCGTAGCGTCCCTGCAGGGTCGACACGTTCTGCTCGATCGCGTTGCGGGTGGCCTTGAAGGCGGTGAAGGCCTGGGCGTTGCCGCCGACCGCGTCACGTCCCTGGTTGGCCAGCTGCTGCGACAGCACCTGCAGGTCGGCGGCCTTGGAGCCGGCGTCGGCAAGGCGGCTGCCCTGCCAGGTGGCGACGCCGGTGTTGACGCCGAACAGGATCATCGATGCCAGCAGCAGGAACAGCCAGAGGTTGCTGCCGCCCAGCCGCAGCTTGCCGGTCTTGGTGGCGTCCGAAGCAGTACTCATCGTTCAACCTCGATCTTCAATGCAGGGGGCGATGCCCGGCCTCAGGCCGCGGCTTGCCGGAATTCAGGGGTGCGCGACAGCAGCGAGAGCGAGAACACGCCCCAGTCGTGGCCGTCGGCATGGAAAGCACGATCGACGAAATGCCCGTAGCGGCCTTCGGCCAACGTGCCCGCTTCGATCTGCTGGTCCAGCTCGAAGCTGCGCTGGCCGAACAGTTCATCGATGGTCAGTGCGACGTCGCCGCCGGCCTGGCGCATGATCAGCACGCGCTGGCCTTCCTGCTGCACGGTGCGCGTGCCTTCCAGGAAGTACTTCAGGTCGACCACCGGGAACAGGTTGCCGCGCAGGTTGCCCACGCCCAGCAGCCAGGGCTGCGCACAGGGCACCGGGGTCACCGGTGGCATCGGTACGATTTCCACCACTTCGCGGAAATCGGACACCAGCCGGCGCTGGCCGACGCGGAAACCCACGCCACGCCACAGGTCCTGGGCAAACTGCTTCCCGGGCAGCTGCACCGCATGGGCCAGGCTGCGCCGTTCATAGGCTTCAAGGATGTCGAAGGGCGAGCGCATCAGGCCACCAGTTCGTTGATCCGCGCGATCAGTTCATCCTCGCGCGGCGGCTTGACGATGTAATCGGCGGCGCCCTGGCGCAGGCCCCAGGCCTTGTCGGTTTCCATCGCCTTGGTGCTGACGATGATCACCGGGATGTGCTTGATCGCCGCATCACGGGCCATCGCACGGGTCGCCTGGAAACCGCTCATGCCGGGCAGGACCACGTCCATCAGCACCAGCTGCGGCACCTGGTCGCGGACCAGCTGCAGGCCATCCTCGGCGTTGTCCGCTTCCAGCACTTCGTGGCCGGCACGGCGCAGCCACTGGGTGAACACCGCGCGGTCGGTCGGTGAATCCTCGATCAGGACGATACGAGCCATTGTGCCTTTCCCCCCTGGTCAGGCGTTGACGTATGTGCGGATGGCACCCAGCAGTTCTTCACGCGTAAAAGGCTTCGTCAGGTACTGCTCCGAGCCGACGATGCGTCCCCGCGCCTTGTCGAACAGGCCATCCTTGGACGACAGCATGATGACCGGGGTCGCCTTGAACAGCTGGTTGCCCTTGATCAGCGCGCAGGTCTGGTACCCGTCCAGGCGCGGCATCATGATGTCGACGAAGATGATCTGCGGTTGCTGGTCTGCGATCTTGGCAAGCGCTTCGAAGCCGTCGGTGGCGGTGACCACCTCGCAGCCTTCGCGCTTGAGCAGCGTTTCCGCAGTCCTGCGGATGGTCTTCGAATCATCGATGACCATCACCCGGAGTCCTGCGAGTTCCCCGCCCGCAGTCGTGTTTTCAGTCATTGCCTATCCCCAAGCGCACGGCCCGATCTCTGGCGGGGGCCGCTGCGAAAGCGTATCTATATCGCACTTTCCGCGCCCGCTTCAAGGCCGCCCCACGGCGCGGGGCATGGCCCCCTCCTGAACGTGACGGGTTTCGCAATGAGTGCGCGACCGCCGGGCGGACGCTGCGTTGCAGTATGGCAGGGAGGCGCGCGACCGGCGTTGCCGCTACCATCAACGCCTTGCCTGACAGGTGCGACCATGCCGTTGAACGTCATCGTGGTGATGGACCCCATCGCCCACATCAAGATCGCCAAGGACACCACCTTCGCCATGCTGCTGGAAGCCCAGCGCCGCGGCCATGCCCTGCACTACGTGCGGCCGGGCGGACTGGCCCTGGAAGGTGGCGTGGCCGTGGCCCAGACCGCGCCGCTGCAGGTACGCGACGACCCGGCCGGCTGGTATGAGCTGGGTGAGTTCAGCCGTACCGAGTTCGGACCCGGCCAGATCGTGCTGATGCGCAAGGACCCGCCGGTCGACGCCGAGTACATCTACGACACCCAGGTGCTGGACGTGGCCGCCGCTGCCGGTGCCTGCGTGGTCAACAACCCGCAGGGCCTGCGCGACTACAACGAGAAGCTGGCTGCCCTGCTGTTCCCGCAGTGCTGCCCGCCGACCCTGGTCAGCCGCGATGCCAAGGCGCTGAAGGCCTTCGCCCTCGAACACGGCCAGGCCGTGCTGAAGCCGCTGGACGGCATGGGCGGCCGCTCGATTTTCCGCAGCGGCCAGGGCGATCCGAACCTGAACGTGATCCTGGAGACACTGACCGACGGCGGCCGCAAGCTGGCGCTGGCCCAGAAGTTCATTCCCGACATCAGCGCCGGCGACAAGCGCATCCTGCTGGTCGACGGCGAACCGGTCGATTACTGCCTGGCGCGCATTCCCCAGGGTGACGAGTTCCGCGGCAACCTGGCGGCCGGGGGCCGTGGCGAAGGGCGCCCGTTGAGCGAGCGTGACCGCTGGATCGCCGGCCAGGTCGGCCCGGAGATGAAGCGTCGTGGCATGCGCTTCGTCGGCCTGGACGTGATCGGCGATTACCTGACCGAGGTCAACGTGACCAGCCCGACCTGCGTGCGCGAGCTCGACGCGCAGTACGGCCTGAACATTGCCGGCACCCTGTTCGACGCGCTCGAGGCCGGCCTGCGCTGATGCCGTCCGCACCTGCCGTTCTGCCCCCGCCGCCACGCGAAGCGCAACGGCTGGGGGCCACCATCGCACTGTCGGTGCTGGTCCACGCCCTGCTGATCCTGGGCGTGGGCTTCGCCGTGAAAGGCGATGCTCCGCTGGTGCCGACGCTGGAAGTGATCTTCAGCCAGACGCGCACCGCACTGACGCCAAAGCAGGCTGATTTCCTTGCCGCCGCCAACCAGGAAGGCGGTGGCGAGCACGACCGCGCACAGCGTCCGCGCGACAACCAGGCCGGCATCGTGCCGCAGGCCCAGTCCGGGTTGAGCCCGGTGCCGCAGCAACAGCAATCGGCCGCGCCGGTTCCGCCGCCGCAGGCACGGGTGGTCAGCAGCCGCAACGGACAGGACTCGGTGGTACAGGCGCAGGCCCAGCCATCCCCGGAACGCCCCGAGCCGGACGCGCCGTTGAGTGCACGCGAGCAGCGCGACGTGGAGATGGCGCGACTGGCTGCCGAGGTGCATCTGCGCTCGGCGCAGTATGCCAAGCGCCCGAATCGCAAGTTCGTGTCGGCCAGCACGCGTGAATATGCCTATGCCAATTACCTGCGCGCCTGGGTCGACCGCGCCGAGCGCGTCGGCAACCTGAATTACCCGGACGAGGCCCGGCAGCGCCGGCTCGGCGGCCAGGTGGTGATCAGCGTGGGCGTGCGCCGCGATGGCAGCGTGGAGAGCAGCCGCATCCTGCGTTCAAGCGGGACGCCGCTGCTGGATGAAGCGGCGCTGCGGGTGGTGACGCTGGCGCAGCCGTTCCCGCCGTTGCCAAAGACCGAGGACGAGATCGACATACTGCAGGTCACCCGTACCTGGGTGTTCCTGCCGGGTGGCACCCTGCACGACGACCGGTAGGGGTTTGTTGCCCGGGCCTGCGGCCCGGGAC
>NZ_JBHHMJ010000177.1:0-1985 GCF_042136455.1 Stenotrophomonas sp. 3diitr2024 | reverse complement strand
CGGCCGCTGGCCGGCATTCCCGTGAGCCCGGGAACAATGAGGTTGCCGGCCAGCGGCCGGCACTACCGAAGCCACGCCGGCCAACGCCCGGCATTGCCGACGCGGTCAGCAGGCCGTCGGAGCGGCGGCGATTGCCGCCAGCAGTTCGCGGTTCACCTGCTGGTGCCGGGCCTGCCAGGCAGGAAGATCATCGGCGCTGACGTCCGGCTGGCCATCCAGCGACGACAGCCAGCGCTTGAAGCGGCTCTGGTAGTTGGCCAGCGAAACTTCGCCGGTGATGTCACTGCCGACCAGGCCACCGGCGCGCAGTGCTTCGATCACCACCAGTGCGTGTTCCAGCTGGAAGCGGCCCTGGTCCCAGTTGCTGCGCGCAACGTCCTCGGCGAATACATCCTTGTCGATCGACAGGTAGGTCGGCTGTGGGGATGCGGCCTGCTCGGCGGCGAACGCGGCGACCAGTGCTTCCGGGTGCTCGAAGCGTCGGAACGCACGGCCCATGCCGAGGCGGTGGCCCCAGCCCACATCCACGTCCATGCACCAGTACGTCAGGCGTCCACCCATCAGCGGTCGCCAGTGGTTCTCCCAGGCATGACCGAGGCCGATATCGCTGGAAGTGATGCCGAGCACATGGACGTGCGAGATCTGCGGCAGCTTGCTGGCGGCGTTCACCCACGAGCCGCAGTGCATGCCGAGCGGGAACCGCATGTTGTCCGGATGGTTGTCCAGCACCACCAGTTGGAACGGGGCCTGCCCGCGCATGCGGCGCAGCAGTGGCAGGCTGAGGTGGTGGAAGTCGCCACTGCCGAGCATGACGGTTCCGAGCTGGGCCGGCAGTGGTGCCAGCACGTCAGCGGCGAAACGGTCCAGGGTGGCATTGCTGCAGGCAAAGCGCAGCGGGTCATGCCACTGCGGCAGGGCCAGGGTCTGCGCCTGTGGCAGCGGCAGCACGCCACCGTCCAGGTCCAGGATCAGCGGGGAACGCAAAGGCATCATTCAACCGCCTCCATCAGGTTCGCCCTGCAGATAGGGTGCCAGCCTGCGCAGCGCAGCGCGCAGCAGCGGGGAGCGTGCGTGGATCGCGTGCCGGGTGGAGGTGAAGCGCGCACCCAGTTCGGCCTTGATGCGCGAGTCGGTCCAGCCGGCCACGTAGTGGCTCAGGCCGTGCCGCAGCGCGTACTCGAGGTTGTGCATCCAGCTGACCGCGTACAGGTTGTGCTCGCGCGACTGCGGATAGGCCAGGCCGATGTACTTGTCCACCAGCTTGCCGGCATGCACGTAGCACAGGTTCCAGCCGATCAACCGGCCCTGGTGGCGGTACAGGAACATCCGTCCCTGGCCCTGGCTGTCGGCCAGCAGGTACTGGAAATAGGGCAGGTCGAGCTGGTCGAAATGCACCGCGCTCTGCGCGTATACGTCCAGGTACAGCGCGTACAGTTCGGCCTGCAGTTGCGGGTCGGCCAGGGCCGGGTTGCCGGTGGCGATGCAGTCGATCTGCAGGTCATCGCGCGAACGCAACTTGCGACGGATGTTCTTGCGGCGCGAGGATGACAGGCGGCCGAGATAGTCGTCGAGCGAATCGAAATCGATCGCCACCCAGGCCAGCGGCATGCCTTCCAGTTCGACGAAGCCGCGTGCCAGCAGCGCCTGCAGGAAGGCGCCGCCGTGTGCGTTGGCCGCGTCGTCCAGCAGCGGTGATTCGACTGCCAGGTCCTTCACCACCAGCAGCCGGGTATCGCCGATCGCGTGACGCGTCACGTCCTCGGCCAGCGCCTCCGGGGCAACGTGTGCCGGCAGCGGGGTGTACTCGGTGCTGGTGGCACCGACGAAGCGCGTCTTCCAGGTGATCCACGGCCGCCACAGGCGCGACAGCGGCAGGCCGAGCAGCCTGCTGCGCAGTTCGTCATCCATCGTGGTGGTCAGGTCCAGCGGCGCACGGAAGGTCGGCAGGCCGCTGGGAAGGCGGCCTGCCTCGAATCCGAGCGGCG
>NZ_JBHHMJ010000171.1:0-3728 GCF_042136455.1 Stenotrophomonas sp. 3diitr2024 | reverse complement strand
CCGGCCGCTGGCCGGCATCCCGGTGGAGTCAGGGGCGTGCAGTTGCCGGCCAGCGGCCGGCACTACCAGATGCTGCCGACCTCGCAGCGGGGAGTTGACAGTGAGTCAACCTACTAGTAGGTTGACGACATGAAAGAGCCGCTCTCGCCCAAGGCCCAAGAGATCCTGGCCCACGCCCGTTCGCTGCTGGAGGCCGGTGGCTACAACGGCTTCAGCTACGCCGACGTGTCGGCGCGGGTGAACATCAGCAAGGCCAGCATCCATCACCACTTCCCCAGCAAGGCGGACCTGGTGCGCACGGTGGTTGAGCTGTACCGGGCCGAGGCGCGCGAAGGCCTGGCGCTGCTGGACCGGCAGCTGGACGACCCGCTGCAGGAGCTCAACGCTTATGTGGACTACTGGTCGAGCTGTATTGCCGGTGGCACGTCTTCGTTCTGCATCTGCGCGATGCTGGCGGCAGAGGCGCCGATGATCCCTGCGGAGATTGCCGAAGAAGTACGCGGGCATTTCGAGGATCTGAGCGGGTGGCTGACGGTGACGCTGGAGAAGGGCGCGGCGCTGGGTCAACTGCGCCTGCAGGGTCCGGTGGCCGATGAGGCTAGAGCGTTCATGTCCTCGGTGCATGGCGCGATGCTGGCCGCGCGCGGTTTCGGCGATGCGGCGACGTTTGCTGCGCTGGCACGGCTGGCCATCGCGCGGGTGAGCGCGGCTGCCTGATGGATGTGTGCTGGGCCTGCGGCAACGTAGGCCTTTTCTTTGATCTAGAAGTCTACCTACTAGTAGGTTCAATCAACCCTTGGAGATGTTCCATGTCGCACTCTCTGTCCACGCTGGGCGTGATCCATACGGCCGTCAGCCTTGTACCGGTGTTCGCCGGCCTGTATGCCTTCATTCGCCATCGCGCGATCGACCCCGCGACACGCTCCGGCAAGCTGTACCTGCTTGGGCTGGTGCTGTCGGTGGCAACGTCGTTCACCGTCTCCAGTACGGGCGGGATCAACCCGGGCCACGCATTCGGAGTGATCGTGCTGCTGGTGGCGTTCGGCGGCGTGCTGGCGGCCCGGCTGCGCTGGCTGGGTGGCGCCGCACCTTACCTGTCGACATTTGCGCTGTCCTTCAGCTTCCTGCTGTCGCTGGTGCCAGGCGTGAATGAAACGCTGACACGGTTGCCGGTGAACCATCCCATTGCGGCTGCGCCGATGGCACCGGTGGTGCTGCACACGTTGCTGGGATTGGCGGTGGTGTTTGTGATCGGCTTTGCCGCGCAGTGCTGGCGCATGCGGTTTCAACCGGTTCGCAGGCGCCCTTGAGCAGAGGCGCCTCAGTCCCGCACCGCGAGCGCGGCCAGCAGCGACTGCGGTTCGATCAGCGCAGCCGAACGTGTGGCATCCACCCGAACGTGCCGGCTGCAGAAGTTGAACGGTCGACCCTGCGCCGGCGAGGCTGCGTCTGGAGATGCGTCCGGTGTTTCGATTTCCAGCACTTCATCTACCGCTAGCGCCACGGTTGCGGTGCCGGCGCTGATCAACAGCATGGCTGGGCTGCCGCCATCGAACGCCGGTTGCCCGCTGAGCCTGCGCAGGTCGGCCACCGGCAATGGCTGCCCTCGTACCTCCAGGTTCCGCCTGCCATGCTGATCTGCAGGGCCGAAAGTCTCGGGGCCGCGTATTTCCACGGCCACCTGTACGTCGATCGCGAACAGGGCCGTGCCTGCACGAAGGACGACGACCTCGAACAACTCGGCGGGCGAGGCACGTGTTTGCGTTGAAGGTTGAGCGGGTACAGGCATGCTGTGGATCTGGCAGGAACGATGGGTAACGCGGCTTGAATGATGACGTCTGCAGGGAGCACGCGGCCGCGTGGGACTACGCGCGCAAGGCGGCGGTTCAGCTGGATCCGACGGGCGCATGGTGCGCACTGAGCGGGCCGATGCGCGGAAAGTGCGGACGCAGCAGGCCGACGAGCTGATCCATGCCCGGAACGGAATGGCCGAATTCGTCCCATCGTGCATTGACCAGGCCGGACACCACGACCTGCCCGGTCTCGATGCGGGTCATGGCCCAATAGGGAACAGCACGCGCGCTGATGGCCATGTCCAGTACCGGAACGACGGCAGCATGCGAGCGACTGTCATGGATGCGGCGCTTGACCGCCTCCAGGCCGTCGGGCGGACCTTCGACGTACTGGAAAAACCGCTGCCCGTCGACGAGCAGCGCTCCGGTAACGTCCACGCGACGGTTGAACGTGGCAGAGCGGGAGACGATCTGCCGGAGCATTTCATCGGAAAGCCCAGCCGACATGTGGCTGGAGTAGGCAAATGCGTGGAGCATGGAAGGGGCTTCTTGTGACGCCCGTCACTATACGTGGGGCGCCATAGCCTGCCGTGAGCCTTTCCTCACGCATCATCGGGAGTGATGCGTTGGATCAGCAGCCCACCAACCGATCCGCGCCAATTCCGCCGCGATGCTGGCTGCGGTATTGGGTAGGACTGGCGTCCACCTGGCCGCGGAAGTGCCGGCGGAACGACTCCTGCGAACCAAAGCCGGCCTGCTCGGCAATCCACTGCAGCGGCCGGTCGGTGGTTTCCAGCAGCTCGCGGGCGAATGCCACGCGCTCGCGGATCAGCCAGTCGATGGGTGACAGGCCGGTGGCTTCCAGGAACTGCCGCTGCAGCGTGCGCTGGCTGAGCGCGGCCTGCTCGGCAAGACTGCCCAGCGAGTGCGGCTCGCGCAGGTTGCGGCGCATCCATTCCATCAGTTTTGCCAGACGCGAGGGCTCGCCATTGGGAATGGCCCGGCTGACACGCTGGCTGCGTTCGGCATCACGCCATGGCGCCAGCACCAGCCGTTCGGCCACCAGGTTGGCCACGCGTGCGCCGTAATCCTTGCGCACCATGTGCAGCATCATGTCCATGCCGGTGGCCGAGCCGGCCGAGGTGATGACGTTGCCGGTATCGACGTACAGCACGTCTTCGCGCACATCGATGCGCGGAAAGTCGCGTGCCAGCGCTTCGGTGAGGCGCCAGTGGGTGGTGGCCGGGCGGCCATCGAGCAGCCCGGCCCAGGCCAGCACGAAGGCGCCAGAGCAGATCGAGGCGATGCGTGCGCCACGGGCGTGGGCGCGGATGAGTGCATCGAGCAGTGCCTGCGGCGGGCGTTCGCTGGGTTCGCGCCATCCGGGAATGACGATGATGTCGGCGTCATCAACAGTGCTGAGATCGTAGGGCAGCTGCACCTGTACATTGCCGAGCATGCGCAGTGCGCCGGGTTCACCCGCGCACAGCTGGGGGCGGTACCAGGCCACGCCCAGTTCTGGCCGCACCGGTGCGAACAGGCCAACCGCACAACCGAACTCGAACAGCCCCTGGCCGTGGCAGGCGACGATGGTGACGAGCGGCGCGGTGGGATCGGCGGGTGGGCTGGGCATGGTTTGATGCTACGGGTGGAGATGCGTGGCGCTGCGTGGTGCGCGGGCATGAGGTGATGCCTGCCAGGCATATGGAGCGGTCGCTCCCCTCTTGTAGAGCCGAGCCCACGCTCGGCTCAATACCGGCAGGGGGGATGCATCTGACGCCGTCGCGTAGAGCCGCCGAGTATGGCAACGCCCGCAAGGCCGGCACCGTGGTCCGCTTCGTCAACGACATCCTGCTGTCGGCGCCGTCCATCGTGCTGGGCCTGTTCGTGTACACGCTGTACGTGATGCAGACCGGCGGCAACTTCTCGGCGTTC
>NZ_JBHHMJ010000149.1:0-324 GCF_042136455.1 Stenotrophomonas sp. 3diitr2024 | reverse complement strand
GCATACCCCTTCCACGCAACAACGACCTTCCGCGCATCGAGGCGCGTACCGCATGCCGATCTCCGCAACGCCCCGTCCATCGGGTTCTTCGGGCAACGCACCCGCCGTCACCAACGGCCCCAGCCAGGCGGTGCCACCGAACAAGGCGATGCCCAGCGGCAACAGGCCGACGCTGGCCACCCCTTGTGCGGCCAGGAACCCGCGCAGGTTGGCGATCACCACGCCGGTAACCAGGTTCAGGGTCTGGATCGGGGCGAAACCGCCGCGGCGGTTCTGCACCAGTTGACCATCGCGGACCATGGCACCAAGCCGGCGCGACAGCGC
>NZ_JBHHMJ010000123.1:0-269 GCF_042136455.1 Stenotrophomonas sp. 3diitr2024 | reverse complement strand
TTGCGGTTGCAGGAATCCTTGCGCAGGCTGCCAACGAACACGGCGATGGTGGGGACGGACATCGGGACATACTCCTCACGGTGCGGGAGGCCCAGCCTAGTCGCCAGGCCCGTGCCATCCGGTGAAGATCAGCCGCCGGTACCCGAAGATGGCGCCCCCTATGTAAGCGTGCAGGACCTGGTCGAATGCCAGGGCCTGCTGCTCGGCAGCCCGACCCGCTTCGGCAACATGGCCGCGCCGGTGAAGCATTTCCTGGACGGGCTGGGCGC
>NZ_JBHHMJ010000119.1:0-2068 GCF_042136455.1 Stenotrophomonas sp. 3diitr2024 | reverse complement strand
ACGGCCGCCGCCGGACATCCCGTTCAAGAAAGAACTGCAGGAAGACAACGGCAGCCGCTAGCGGCTGCTGTTGTCCACGCATGTTCCCTTATCCCCGCGCCGTTGGCGCGCCCCCTTGAACAACAAGGGGGCTTTTCGCTGGACCCACAGCGGGATGTGGCGGTCGTGCTGGCGTGCTTTGGTAGATGCCGACCTTGGTTGGCACAGAAGCGCCGACCAAGGGCGGCCTCTACCCAGGCACTGACCTTACGTGCTCTGTGACAGGAACACCCAGAACGGTACATCGCGACCGACCCAATCGCGGCTGACTTCATCCATCACGTCCAGCAGGGTGTCGAAGTCCCTCTGTGCGTTGGCACGCAGTGCATCCACGTCGGCCAGGAACAGCGCGTAGCCGTTGGCCGGCAGCCATTGCAGATCACGCAGATTGTCTGACAGTGCATCCCAGTTGCCGCCGAAACCGGCCGGGAAATCCAGTTGCGCGGCGAGCCGGGCGAGCAGGGTGCGCTTGTCCGTCACGCCTTCCAGATCAATGCGGATCACCTTGAGGCTGGCATCGCGCATTGCTGCGGCCAGTGCGCCGATGTCATCGCTGTCGATGGCATAGACGCCGGCATTATTGATGTCATGCAGGCCGAGGCCGAAATCATCGTGGCTCATCACTGCGCTCCCTGGGCCGGTACGGTGAAGCTGCGGAACGATTCGTAGTGGTCGTCGGTGTAGTACCACGCCTCCGGCGGATCGCCGCCGGTGACGATGCGGCGCGTGCCACGCGTGCGTGCGCCGGGGGTGTCGACGGTGTACTCGCGGTAGTAGCCACGCGGACGTTGCGGCAGCTGCTGCTCGCGGTTGCCGAAGGTGGTGCCGTCCTGGCGGTGCGGGAATGGACCGCCTCGCTGGATCAGGGCAATGGTCTGGCGTGCTTCGGTGGGCAGGAACGCGGGGAGGCCGTTGTCCCGTCCGGGCGTGGCCGTGGCAGGCGCCCGGGCGGTCGGTGTTCCTTGCAGGTCCGGTGCGAACTGTGGCGCCGGCGGCCGTTGCAGGAAATGGTTGGCGACCAGGCCGAGCAGCAGCAGGGCGATGGCGGTGATCAGCAGCCGGGGGTTGCGCATGGGCAGGGGCGGGCGAGGGTGGTGCACGCACTGTAGCGCCTGCGCGCTGCATGGCGCATGAGGAGGGTGCCGCGTCACTGCTGCGTAACAATTGCCGTCGTGCTCACTGGCAGGACGCAATTTCCTTTACATCCCCCTTGGTAATCTGCGGGTCTGTCCCCATCATTCACGGCGCACCGCCCGACATCGTCGGGTGCCCTCGCAATCAGGAGATGCATCATGGCCTACACCCTGCCCAAGCTGTCCTACGCCTACGACGCGCTGGAGCCGCATATCGATGCGGCGACGATGGAAATCCATCACACCAAGCATCACCAGACCTACATCAACAACGTCAACGCGGCGCTGGAAGGCACCGAATACGCTGACCTGCCGGTCGAAGAGCTGGTGAAGAAGCTCAAGTCGCTGCCGGAGAACCTGCAGGGCCCGGTGCGCAACAACGGTGGTGGCCATGCCAACCACTCGCTGTTCTGGACCGTGATGGCTCCGAATGCTGGCGGCAACCCGGTGGGCGACGTGGCCAAGGCCATCGACAAGGACCTGGGCGGTTTCGACAAGTTCAAGGACGCCTTCACCAAGGCGGCGCTGACCCGCTTCGGCAGCGGCTGGGCGTGGCTGAGCGTGACCCCGGACAAGAAGGTCGTGGTCGAGAGCACCGGCAACCAGGACAGCCCGCTGATGGAAGGCAACACCCCCATCCTGGGCCTGGACGTGTGGGAGCACGCGTACTACCTGAAGTACCAGAACCGCCGCCCGGAATACATCGGCGCGTTCTTCAACGTCATCGACTGGAATGAAGTCGAGCGTCGTTACCAGGAAGCGATCGCCTGATCGCGGTGACGGGATGAGTGGAAAGGCCGGGGGAGACCCCGGCCTTTTCTGTTGCAGGACTCATTCGGTAGTGCCGGCCGCTGGTCGGCAATCGTGTGGTCCCGAGGGAGCCGGCCAGCGGCCGG
>NZ_JBHHMJ010000110.1:0-357 GCF_042136455.1 Stenotrophomonas sp. 3diitr2024 | reverse complement strand
TTGGCATCATGACGGAAGAGGAAAGGCTGTCCGTCAGCACCCACCTGTCGGGTCATCTGGCTATGGGTGTCGAACTGACGATCCCCAAACCGCTTCAACGCACCACTACTGTCCCGAACTTCTTCGCGGACGCGGTTGCCGCAATGGCTGCGCCTGGATGTGCTGGACCGTGGCAAGGGCATGAACGAGCAGGTGCTGCAGAACGCGCTGATGCCGTTCTATTCGACCAAGCGCAACGGTACCGGGTTGATCGCGTTGAACTGAACCAGGATGGCTCGATGGCGCGCGCGGTGCAGGCCAATGCACTGCACGACGAAAGCGCGTTGAACCGCAATACCGCGCCGGTATCGACGGCGG
>NZ_JBHHMJ010000103.1:0-350 GCF_042136455.1 Stenotrophomonas sp. 3diitr2024 | reverse complement strand
CTGGCCAACTGCTTGATCTCGGCGTTGATGCGGCCGAGGTTGGCCTTGACGGTGTCGACGGTGGTGGTCATCGCCGCCTTCTCGCCCGGGTAGCGGGCGATGTCGCGGCTCAGGTCACCGCGCAGCGCCGTGTCGAGAACGCCAAGGACCTGGTGGTGCGCGAGAGCGTGTCCGGCATGGTGCCGTCGGCCGGCGTCGGCACCTGCTTTTCGCGGCGTGCGGATCACATGTACGCCTTCGGACTCATTGAAGTTGCTGTCCTGGTCGGCGAACACGAACAGCTCGCCACCACGCGCACGCACTTCCTGCATGTTCGACTTCACCTTCTCCAGCAGGCTGTCGTTCGGCGC
>NZ_JBHHMJ010000100.1:0-355 GCF_042136455.1 Stenotrophomonas sp. 3diitr2024 | reverse complement strand
CCGCCTGCCCGGCTACAGCCCGGACCTGCTGGCCATTGCCATGCGCCACAGCGAATACGATCTGCAGGCGCTGATCTACACCGTGGCCCTGCATCGCTGGCTGCGCTTCCGCTTGGGCTCCGCCTACGACTACGAGCGCGTCGTGCGCACCCGCCTCAGCCGCAAGAACTCGGTCACCACCGGCCGCATCTACGAGAACGTGATCCGCAAGGAGCGCCGCGGCGACTACCTGGGCGCGACCGTGCAGGACCAGCGCGTGCCGGTGCATTTCAGCGCCGGGCTGGCGCAATGGCAGCCCGGCGACGATACCGAGACCCTGCTGCGGCGCGCCGATGACGCGCTGTATGCGGCCAAG
>NZ_JBHHMJ010000098.1:0-666 GCF_042136455.1 Stenotrophomonas sp. 3diitr2024 | reverse complement strand
CGGCCGCTGGCCGGCTTTTTCATGGCCTCCGGAAACAACCGCGTGGTTACCGGCCAGCGGCCGGCACGACCGGTTGCCGATACAATCGCCGCATGTCGACCGAACTGAAAACCCACCAGCTGTCCATGACCGTGCTGATGTCGCCGGAAATGGCCAATTTCTCCGGCAAGGTCCATGGTGGCGCCATCCTGCGCCTGCTTGACCAGGTGGCCTACGCCTGCGCCAGCCGCTATGCCGGCAGCTACGTGGTCACCCTGTCGGTGGACCAGGTGATGTTCCGCCAGCCCATCGCGGTGGGCGAGCTGGTCACCTTCCTGGCCTCGGTGAACTACACCGGCACCTCATCGATGGAGATCGGCATCAAGGTGGTGGCTGAGGACATCCTCAAGCGCAGCGTGCGCCACGCCAACAGCTGCTTCTTCACGATGGTCGCAGTGGATGAAGAAGGCCGGCCGACGCCTGTCCCGCCCTTGCAGCCGGCAACGTCCGACGAAAAGCGCCGCCAGGCCGCAGCACAGATCCGCCGCCAGTTGCGCCAGGAAATGGAGCAGCGCCACCTGGAACTGCTCGCGTCGAACCCGCCGTCGCCGGAGGAATGAGGTAGTGCCGGCCGCTGGCCGGCAACCTCGCGCGTGCTGCCAAACATCATGAGGTTGCCGGCCAGCG
>NZ_JBHHMJ010000097.1:0-487 GCF_042136455.1 Stenotrophomonas sp. 3diitr2024 | reverse complement strand
CATAGCCCTGCTGCAGGCCGCGCGCAACGTAGTCGATGCCGGCTTCGCAGGCGTTGGCCAGGCTCAGGCCGTTGCACAGCTGCGCGGCGATGGCCGAGGCCAGCGTGCAGCCAGTGCCGTGCGCATCCAGCGGCAGGCGGCTCGGCAGTGTTGTGGCCATCAGACGGCGTTGACGAGCCACTGCAGGCGGCCAGCGCCAGCGAAACAGCCAACGGAAGCGCACACGGGCGCAGACGGGACGCGATGTTCATGGACGTTCTCGGGAGGTGCACGGAGGATGTATCGGCCGTACCCCCTTTCTCTTTAACGTCGATGTGCTTGGAAGTGCATTCTGAATGCGCCGGTTTTCCGGCGCTTGGCGGCTTCGGGGTCTGAGCCCTTTCCCTTTGGGAAAGGGATCCGACCCCGCCGGCGTACCGGTCAGGCATGACCGCCTACCGAGGGCGACTCCGCTTCCTGCTTCTCCAGCTCGCGCTTCACCGCTTCC
>NZ_JBHHMJ010000096.1:0-1063 GCF_042136455.1 Stenotrophomonas sp. 3diitr2024 | reverse complement strand
CCGGCCGCTGGCCGGCTTTCCCTTGCCCTGGACGCGGGTTCCTTGCGGTTGCCGGCCAGCGACCGGCACTACCGGTTACTGCCGCAGTTCGCGGTAGGTCGCAGCCGGGGCGGTGATGCCGGGGCTGGCGCGCCAGGGGTTGATGTCCAGGCCACCACGGCGGGTATAGCGGGCCTCCACTTCCAGCCATTGTGGCTGGCAGCGCGCAGATACCTCGCTGAAGATCCGCTCAACGCACTGCTCGTGGAACTCGGCGTGTTCACGGTAGCTGACCAAGTAGCGCAGCAGGCCAGCACGATCGATCTTCGGCCCGCGGTAACGCAGGCTGACCGTGGCCCAGTCCGGCTGGCCGGTGACCGGGCAGTTGGACTTCAGCAGCGACGAGACCAGGGTCTCTTCCACCACCTCACCCGCATCGGCGGCGAGGAAATCCGCCTGCGGCGGGCCGTAGCAGTCGATCTCCAGTTCCAGCCCGTCGATGGACTCGCCGAGCGGCGTCTCGCGCAGGCCTGGCAGGCCGAACTCGACCTGGACCGGCACACCGGCGCAGGCCGACAGATCCGCCACCAGGCGCGCGCGCAGTGCCTCGGCGCTGTCGATGCGGGTGCTGTTGAGGGAGTTGAGGTACAGCTTGAACGACTTCGATTCGATCAGCCGCGGCGAGGTGCATGGCACCTGCACCGTGGCGACGGCGACCTGCGGCTTGCCACGCGGGTCGAGCCAGCTCAGCTCGAAGGCGTGCCAGCGGTCGTGGCCGACGAACGGCAGCGCGGCCTCATCGAGGCCGATCTCGGCGCGGGCGCCGCTGCGGGGGATGGGGAACAGCAGGCCGGGATCGTACTGCGACGGGTAACTGACCTCGCGACCGAGGCTGGAATCCTGTGGGGTGTTCATGGAGGTCATTGTATCGCGCGGAGGGCGGGCGTTCGGCCGGGCCGGCCAGCGGCGAAGCCCCTCCGTGGTGGGTGGGTTGGTCGCGGGAAGCCCCGACTCCCGGATGCGGGGGGGGGGGGGGGGGGGGGGGGGGGGGGGGGGGGGGGGGGGGGGGGGGGGGGGGGGGGGG
>NZ_JBHHMJ010000092.1:0-8041 GCF_042136455.1 Stenotrophomonas sp. 3diitr2024 | reverse complement strand
TCGTGCGCGTGCCATTTCACGCCCCCCCCCCCCACTCCATGCAGGCAAGTGCAACCGTCAACCCATTGATCAAGCGTGAACTTTCGGATCAATCATTGGTTAGACGCCAACCCATAGTGTCGCGGTCGTCGTTCCAGTTATTCCCGACGAGACGGAAGAACGCATCACTCAGGGATTCGAGCTCATCCAGCCACCGGTCCTCCTCGGACTCGCGCTTGAGACCGAAGATCGTGGGCTCTCTGCCTAGACCATGCACAACGAGCAGCAGGGCTTGAATCTCGGGATGAGCATGCAAGATGCCTTCCATCCCCAACACTCCTTCAACGGATGGCTTTCCCTCAAACTCGGGAATGCCAAATACCAGCTGCTCAGGCTTTCCAAAGGCGAGGCTCCAGTAGGCACCGGACCGCACATTCCACTTCTGCGGAAATCCGGGTGCTACCGGGCGAAGCGATGCATTGCCGTTGTAGTACCCATCGATCAGCATCAAGTTGAGCACCAAACAGGTAGGCGCATCCGCATACTGGCCCGACTTGATGTTCCCATCTGCCTTCTTGATAAGATTGCAGATGATGGTGGTCATGCTCTTCCCATCCTCAACCTCGCCGTGAGGTGCAACCCCCGTGAGCTCAGTTGCCACAACCCGACCACTAGCGACCTGCTCGCTCAGGGAGAGCTGAGCGTTGTAGCTGTTTTCAATGATCTGACCGAGGTTGAAAACACCGTCCACCACGGACAGGGTCTTCACCTCGAAGCAAGGGGCAGCTCCAGCTGCGCCAGCCAATCGAAAATCCGGAGTTTTCTTTGACTGCTCGGGTATTCGTTGGAGCTCCACCCCAAGCTCCCTTGCCATCGCCCAAAACTGTACTTCACCGATCACCTGGACGAATTCTTGGAACAGGCCAGGATCGAGTAGCCAATTAGTGGCTCTGAAGATCCGCTCAATCTCGGCCTTGGGTTTAGCCGCCAATGGCTCACCTTCCAAGAATGCCAAGACCTCTCGGATCCTGTGCACATGAACCTGCAACAGTAGATTGGGAGCAACTCCCCTTTGCGCATCCCAGTGCGCCATAAACTCCATCTCTAGACTCATCATCTCTGAACTCTGCTCCATGTATCCACCCCCGTTATCGGCGCCTGAATCGGATTCCTTAGCTGACAACTTCGACTTGAGAACGAGACAAGCCTAGCCCCCCCCCCCTCAGACTAGCCAACACCACCGGCATCAGAGCTCGATCGGACAATCGGTATCGCCAAGTGTTGCCATCGCAGCATCAACCGCTCCCGCAGCAACGTGCGGTCGCTACCGCAATCGGCCGAAAATGCCCTACCCCCTCCTCTCCAGTCTGCGCCTTCTGGCCCGGGAAACCACCCAAGTCGCCCTCGGCCTTTAACAGCAGCTGCCTACCCAACTGCATCACCTCAACCCGTTCCTGCATCTTGAGCAGCTCAGCGGCCGGCAGCGCGCTGTCGGTATCAAACCCGGTCGCGGAGCGATCAGGTCCGATCAAGGCGCTTTCGTTGCCATCGCGCACCACCACCGTGCCTGCGGCGATGTCTGAGCGTGGTGCTGCTGTCATTGTTCTTCGTACCGCCCAGCGGACTCAGTGCGGTTCCGGTCACGCTACCCAGCGGGCTGGCGGCACCATCCCCCACTCCCCATCCCTGAGCCGATACGGAATCCACTAATCTTGGCGCGCGATTCGTTCTGGATGCCGACAACCCTCAGACTGCCAGTGCCCAGAAGGTTCCTAGAAGCATCGGCGGCGCTACCGATCACACCACCTTCCAGGTGCGTATTGCCGCCCACGGCGATGTCGAAGCCACCGGTACCGGCAACAATGCCGCTCTGTTCCTGCACGTTGCGCAGGCGACTTGGCCATTGAACACACCACGGCCGGCACTGACGTAGAACAGCTCGTTCAGGCCCAGCGGATTGTCCATCGACAGCGTCGCGTTGGCCTACAGCTTGCCGGTGCCACGGCTGCCGGCATCGTCCAGGGTGACGCTGGCGCGTACCGGTGAACGCTGCGTCCAGTCGATCTGCATGTCGCTCTGGCCCGGCGGCGCGCCCTCGCCGTCAGCCGGCGCGATCCTGATGTCGGCGCTGACGGTGGGCACGCGCCGCAGGTTCTTCAGCTCCTGCTCGATGTCACGCAGGTTGAGCAGGCCACCGCTGAGGATCGGCAGTGCATTGGCGACCCGAGAAGCTATCCCTCACAACCGAATATATGAAAACCATGTGTTCCGGACTTCGCCGCGCCGGGGAGCAGGAGTGCTCATACAAAGGTACGCCGCTTTGCTCATGCCTCGGCACCCACGTCGATGGGAGCATCGCAAACTCCGGGCCTCAACCCGACCTAAGCGAGTCACTGCGGGACAATGATGCTACGAACTGGCGAGACAGACGGGGAACATGGACTCGCGATTGATTCAGCGATCTCGGCGGAGAAGGGATGGCATCACGTAGGAAGCACAGGCCCATGCAACTGCAACTGCAACTGCAACCATAGAGAATCGTACGATCCCTACCACGCACTTGAAGTGCAACAGTGGATGCCAAACGAGTGACCCCCACAGGCTCCGCTTGCAGTTTGGGCACCAAACGGGTAGCAGATTCACGGGCGCCGGAGGCTAACACCCTCTTCGACGTAGGTAATTGAGCGGCAGACCATAAATGATTCGACTCTTCGACCAAAAGGTTGAATTATTCACATTATGCACTTTGCCAAGAATCAGTCCTTTCTTTCGGACGGCGAGCGTGAAACAATTGCAACCAAGGTAAAATTCCAACTCTTTTCCGTAATATTTCAATGAAAATTGATACGATCAAAGCGAAAAGGAAGCACCATTTTGTATGGGCATGGCATCTCTCGAACTGGTCAACCAACAAGCGCGACCTTTACTACTTAACATCTACAGGTAAGGTCGGATACGACAGCGTAAAAGGCCTCGCTCGAGAGGTTGACTTCTACCGAGCCAGCACCCTTACAGCCAGGCAGATCCAAATCGCTAGGAGAACGATTGAACTCTCCAGCTATGAATCTGGGCGTGAATTCCTTCTGAGGACTCTAGACAAGTGGATTTCGATTCAGAGCCTCGTGGCCAACGCGGAAGCCTCGGTCTTGCCGGAATACCGACCCGAGCTTCAGAGAGCTAAAGAAGCTCTAGAGTGCAACTTTATAGAGGAGCTGCACTCTATACATGAGCTTCTCGCAAGAAAAGCACTTGAAAAACTATCCAATGACGATCTTTCCGTGCTATCTGATCAAGAGATGCTACTCCCACTTTGCTTGTATGTTGGCCAAGCAGCCATGAGAACAAAACCCTTGCGCGATGGTGTCGCTAATGCAAGAGGTGCCACAATGCTCAGCGTGGACAGCTCGGATTTTCAGGAAGCCTGGTGGTTTCTCAGCTTCGTGTACGGCTCAAATCTTGGGCAAGCACTTATGCTCTCCATAGATACTCTCTCACTGCTAACTGCCCCCGCCGATTGCCCGTTCATCATTACGGATCATCCAGTGGTCAACATGCATCCAGACTGGAAAGAGTCGCTAGATCTTGTTATGCCTCTGTCCCCCGCCCGAGCTCTGGCCTTTTGCCAGTCTGGCCAATTCCAACCAGGCCCGAACAAGCTGAGTTGCAAAGAGGTTGACGCCATTAACAGAACTTTGGCGGAGCACTCAGCAACGGTTTTCGCAAGTTCGGAGGCGCAAGTAAAGCAGTACGCCAAGTATGTTAGCCTTACATAAGAGCTCGATTGAGCTTATGACATATGCTCAGCGCCCTCTCCAAGCACTTACTGAACGCTATCATGAGAGCAGGTGCTCAACTTGGAGCGATTTAACTCCGCGATAAGCTACGATCGCATTGAACACCTTAATCATAGTGTGCTACAGCGAGTTCGTCTGGAGGCACACATACTTTGCGGCTTCACCCCTATCCTGATTTGCCTCCATGGGCTCCAGCGCTTCCACCGACATTAAGGCTCCCGCTCCCAAGGTAACAATGAGCGACAGGCGATCACTTAAGCTCGCATCAAATACGTTGGTCGTCTCGCAGACTCGATCTATTCGCACTGCATTGAAGCTCTTGATATAGATCAGCAGGGATCCTTCTGTGCCGAGCTTGGCACTTAAAAGTGCCAAGCCGCTTGAATAACCGCTTGCTTTGGTGCTCTCGTTCACAAAAGCGCTTATTGAACGAAGTTGCGCTATCTCCAATCCCAAGTCACCGGCTATCAGCTGCGATAGACGAGATGCATCCGAGCGCCTCTGCGACCAGGCGGACGCGCGGTCACCTGCTTGAACGCCGCTTAGTCACTATAGATGCCTCCGTCATCACTGAGCGAACGGAGGGTTACGATGATCACAGTACGCATCGGATCCTGCGCCAGTGGTTCGTTTGCGCGACTAGTTACGCCTGAGAAGACCTTCCTATGGTCCTTCACAAGCTACCAAGGGCATTTGTATACGGGGCACTGGCAGTTCCAATCATCCAGCCACGCGAACCCTTCGCAAACCACGGGAACTGCACAGGCAGCGGGCACAGCTGAAGCTGAGCAAGCAGGCTTGGGAAGTCTGCCTCGGCGCCGATCGTTGCCCTGACCTCTTTGCCTCCGCCGTCATTGTCAGCAATCGCACGCCCCACCGTGTCAGGAAAGGCGCGGCGGAGAACGATACGAAGACGCCATCGAGTGCGGGCAACACCGCCCTGGGCAGATGCACCGATCTCCAAGCGAACGCCGCCGCTGTCAGGCTAGAGGCGGAGATGGCGTCCAGATCCGTCCATGTACACCCCACCGAGAGTGGCATACCAAATGGCATATCACACTTAAAGTTTTTTGATTTTTTCTTAAAATCAATTACTTAAATAATTAATTGGCGGAGAGAGTGGGATTCGAACCCACGGAAGGTTTAACCCTTCGCCGGTTTTCAAGACCGGTGCCTTAAACCGCTCGGCCATCTCTCCAATCGGGTCCCGGTCGCCCGGGCAGCGACGTATTCTCGCACGTGAAGGGCATTTGCCCAAGACCACCTTGCCCCTGCCCTTCGCATCCGGCACGGTGGGAGCCTTCACCGCACTCGGAGCCGCCATGGCCCATCTCGATCTGGCCAACCTGCGCACCTGCCTGCTGGACGATACACAGTTGGCCGCTGTGGCCCTGCACCGCACCTTCGCGGGGCACCTGCCGGTCAGCAGCGGGCAGCTGGTGGTCTGCGATCCGCTGGTCCAGGCCGAGGCGCCTGCGCTGGCCGACTACACCGCCCCGCTGGGCCGGCACCCGGTCGAAATCATCGTGCACAGCGGCCGCCCGGCCCTGGCCGTGGTCTGGTTCAAGCCCCGCGAAGCTCTTACCGCGACCGCCCTGCACTGGCAGATGGCGCGCTGGACCACCCAGGACCTGACCGGCCTGGATGAGGACAGCTTCATCGGCTATCCGGTCGACGCTGGCATCGGTTGTTTCATGGACACCGACACCCAGCAGGCGCTGCTGGCCCTGATCGAACAGGCCGATGGCGACGAAGAGAGTGAATGGTCGGATGCACTGATCGACCACGATGGCCTGGACGAAGGCGTCGAGTACCGCCCCTGGGGGGAGAACTCGCCGCACGGCCTAGTGGCCTTCACCAGCGGCTGGGGCGACGGTGTCTATCCCAGCTACTGGGGGCTGGATACGTCCGGCATTCCGGTCGCCCTGGTCACCGATTTCCTGTGCATCCACGGCGGCGATGGGCGCGACGAGCGCGAGATTGCCGACCAGGCCTATCGCGACAACCTGCCCCCTGCGGAAGCGGAGGCGCTGGCGCGGCTGGTGGCTGCGGTAGAAGGAGACGACGCGGAGGCATTGCAGGACCTGCTGAAGGATGCGCCGCAGCGCGCCAACCAGATCGAACCGGGCTGCGGCGGCACCGCCCTGTACGAGGCGGTCCGCCTGGACCGCCCGCAGGCATTGCGGGTGCTGTTGCAGGGCGGCGCATTGCCGGCAATGCCCGAACGCCTGCACATGAGCAAGGTGACCGGCTATCTGGACTATGCGCGCTTCCTGAAGAAGCCGCGCAGCGCGGAACTGATGGCGGTGCTGGAAGCGCCCGTCGTTGCAGCCGAACCGCCACCGGCCCCACCGCGACGCCGCAGCTTCTGGGACCGGCTGTTCGGCCGGAACTGATCGGCATCGGAAAACAGCAACGCCGGGCATGGCCCGGCGCTACCGTTCAGCGCTCTCAGCCGGCATCCACCGCCAGCGCACCCAGCGCACTGGCCTTGATCCGCTCCTTGGCCTTTTCACAGGCGCCACCGCAATCCAGGCGCGAGGCCTCCAGCTGCGGCGGCAGGTGCTCGGCCAGGAAGTCGATGAACACGCGCACCGCCGGCAGCAGGCCGCGGCGCGAGGCGAACACGGCGTGACACACGCCCTGCGGCAGCGACCAGTCCGGCAGCACCACTTCCAGCTCGCCGTTGCGCACGGCGTCGGCGCACACGGTCTCCGGCAGCATGGTGATGCCGAAACCGTCCTTCACCATGCTCTGCAGCAGCGGGAAGTCGAAACCGGCCACGCGCGGCTGCAAGTCGACCCGGCGCACTTCGCCTTCCGGGCCATGCAGTTCCCAGCGCTGGCGTGCTTCGTCTTCGCTGATGCTGAGGGTGACGTGCTGGGTGAGCTCTTCCGGGTCCTTGGGGCGTCCGGCGCGGTCCAGGTACTTCGGGCTGGCCACCAGCAGTTCCTGCACCTGGCCGAAGCTGCGCATCACCAGGCTGCCGTCGTCATCCAGGCGCGAACGCACGCGCAGAGCCACATCGTAGCCTTCGTTGATGATGTCAACGCGGCGGTTGCTGATGTTCAGCTGCAGCCGCACCTTCGGGTACTGCTCAAGGAACTTGGGCAGCAGCTTGGGCAGCTGCATCTGCGCCAGCGACACCGGCACGCTGGCGCGCACCACGCCGCGCGGTTCCGCACTGAGGCGGTCGACCACTTCGCGGGCGGCCTGCGCTTCGGCCAGCATCGTCTGCGCGTGGCGGTGCACGCTGGTGCCGACGTCGGTGACCGCGAAACGGCGCGTGGAGCGCTGCAGCAGGCGTACGCCCAGGTCGGTTTCCAGCTGGCTGATGCGGCGGCTCAGGCGCGACTTGGGAATACCCAGTGCGCGCTCGGCGGCGGCGAATCCGCCGTGGTCGACCACCATCGCGAAGTAGTACAGGTCATTCAGGTCATGCATACCCGAGTTCCATATCTAGAACAATACGTGGCATTCAACCACCTTTATTCCGTCTTTGCAACAACCTATCGTTCTCTCCGTCGGCGGGGCCACCCCGCCCCTTCCTCCCAGAACACAGGTGACTGCCATGAAGCTTCTGCATCTCGACGCCAGCGTGCTTGGCGACGACTCCGTCTCGCGCCAGCTGTCGGCCGCTGTGGTCGCCCGCTTCGCCAGCCAGATCGATGGCCTGCAGGTCGATTATCGCGATCTTGACGCCAATCCGGTACCGCATCTGCGCAGCAGCTCGCTGGCCAAGACCGACGCCGCCGAGGCGACCGACGCTGAACAGGTGATGCAGCAGTTCCTGGACGCCGACATCGTGGTGATCGGCGCGCCGATGTACAACTTCAGCATTCCGTCCACGCTGAAGGCCTGGATCGACCGCGTGGCCGTGGCCGGCCGCACCTTCAAGTACACCGAGAACGGCCCGGTGGGCCTGGCCGGTGGCAAGCGGGTGATCATCGCCAGCAGCCGTGGCGGCATCTACACCGACTCGCCGGCCGACTTCCAGGAGCCGTTCCTGCGCCAGGTGTTCGCCTTCATGGGCATCAACGAGGTCGAATTCGTGCGCGCCGAAGGCATCGCCTATTCGCCGCAGCACCGTGAAGACGCCATTGCCGGTGCGCTGGCGGCACTTCCGTCGCACGAAGCGGCCGAAGCCGTCGCTGCGTAACGCGTTCCAACGTTCGGCGCCCCTCTCTCCTCGTCTGGGCGCTGAACGCGGGCCGGGATCCCCTCCCCCATCCCGGCCCACCCTGGCGGCCCCGCTGTGCGGGGCCGTC
>NZ_JBHHMJ010000073.1:0-331 GCF_042136455.1 Stenotrophomonas sp. 3diitr2024 | reverse complement strand
CTGGTGACCATGGCGTCGCAGGCACTGCCGGAGGCCGGGCAGGGCTGGCAGCCGCCGCAGTCGGTGGGCGAGGATGCGCCACAGCGCTTCACCGACGGCGTGCGCCGGGTGATCGACTTCCTCGGCCAGCCGCAGGTGGAGATCCGCGAACGCGAACAGGTGGTGACCACCACCATCTCGGCCGATGCCTTGGCCGCGCATCGCGCGCGCTTCCCGGCGATGCTACGCCGTCGCTCGTGCGGCCCCGGTGAGGCCGACTGATCCTGCGCAATGCGGTTGCCATCGCCCTGCCCCAGGCTATGGCTGGAAGCCCGCTCCGCAAAGCCTGAAG
>NZ_JBHHMJ010000071.1:0-5982 GCF_042136455.1 Stenotrophomonas sp. 3diitr2024 | reverse complement strand
CGGCCGGATTACCCCGGCCGGCCTCCTATACCACACACTTCTTCACACGCAGCGGTCAACGGCCCATGGCCACCCGCTGCTGCTCGTCCTGCACGTGTTGCTGCGAAGGCTCATGCTTGGCCAGCATTGCAGCGCTGGTCTCCTGCAGGCTCGGTGCCGCCTGGGTCATGTCCACCGCAGTACGGAAGCCGGGAACGGTGCCCACGACGAAGGCCTTGCCATCCTGCACGGTGACGCCCTGCAGCTTTTCCGGCGAATCGATGCCGGCGGCCTTGGCCTGGGCGGTCACATGCGCGCTCATCTCGTTGCAGATCATGCCCGGCATGTGGCCACGGATCGCATTGTGCAGCGGCGTATCCGGATGCGCCTTGTCGCCCAGCTGCGGCCCCTTCGGCGCCGCCTCGGCATGGCTGCGGCCTTCGGCCAGCTTGCCCAGCGTCGCCGGACCCGCCACGCCGTCGGCGGAGAGCCCGTGCTGCTTCTGGTAGGCGATCAGTGCGTCCCTGGTATTGGCACCGAACTTGCCGTCCTCGCTCAGCGGATTGCCTTGGCCGTCGCGCACGCCCAGGCGGTTGAGTTCCTTCTGCAGCGCAGTCACTTCCTCGCCCTTGGCCCCCTGGCGCAGCACACCGTTGTGGTCGGCATCATGCGAATGGCCACCCTTGCCGGTTTCCTTCAGCTTGCCGTGGTCCCAGAAGTCCTGCGGGCTGAGCAGCTTGCCGTGCGGATCCTTCAACTGGTAATGCACGTGCTGGGCATACTGACCCGCACCGCCCGGGCCACGCCCGCCCATGGTGCCGATCGGCTCGCCCGCCTTGATCGGCTGGCCTTCCTTCACCTGGGTCGACTGCAGGTGCAGGATCTCGTGCGAGTTGCCCTGTGCATCCCTGATCTTCACCGTACCGTAGTCGCCACCGACGAACGTCACCGTTCCGGAGATCGGCGCGTTGACGGTCGGGTGCTGCAGATTACGGCCGTGCTGGCCGCCGACATAGTTGAAGTCGGTGCCACCGTGCGGCTTGTGCGCGCGGTGTTCGCCGAACTCACCGGTAATGTGCGGCTTGACCCCGTTCTGCGGGGGCAGCATCACCTGCATCGTCTGCTCGAAGTTGCGGGTCTGGCCTTCGGCATGCGCCGCTGCCGGCTTGGCCTGCGCGTGCGTGGCCGCAGCTACGGCGGGGGCCGCGTGGCTGCCCTGGGACTGGCCGTGGGTCAGTCCCAGACGCTGCTCCACGAACCGCTCGTACTTGTCCACGTACGGCATCACCTTCCTTTCAGACAGGGTGAGGCCGCCGTAATCGCGGGTCGGGCCGTCGTGATGGTACTTGTAGATGTACTCCTCACCCTGGCCGCGCTTGTGCGCCAGCGTGCGGTTATCGATGTAATGGTCAACCAGTGCATCGGACTGTGCGCCGACGTCGAAGCGGTTGCGGTTGTTGAGGTGGTAGTGGTTGCCGGTCTTGTCGATGAACTGGCCCAGGCCCGAGGCCGAGGTGGTGCCAGCGGCGGCATCGGGGTTGAAACCCGATTCAACGCGGGCGATGGCCAGTACGTGCGCCGTTTCGCGTGGGGTCAGGCCCTTCTCGCGCGCCGACTCGATGATCGTGTCGATCACCCGTGACTGTACTTCCGGGGTCGCATCGCCCCACCGGCGGGAGTTGCCATGCAGGCGGCCATCGCTCTGGTCGATCGGCTCGCGGTAGTGGCTCCACGGTTTGATGCGGTCACTGCTGTAGGCCGCCCCGCGGGGCTGGACCATGTCCTGGTAGATGTCTGCCATGTCTGTGCTATCCATTCTATGAAAAAGGGAATTTCCTTAAGGGGTACTGCTCCTGGTACTTCTGGTACTGCGGTACTGCAGTGCTGCGTTCACAGCGCGCGTGCGACGTCCTGCCGCTGCGCTCAGTCTTCGATGTAGTTCACCTCCGGGTGCTTGATGCCGAGCGAGTCGATCAACTTCTCGTACTCGTCGTTGTTGGGCTCCTGCTCCTCGCCTTCCGCGCCGCGCAGCGGCGGTGTGCTGTGGGTCAACTGGCGGCCACTGGCGTCGTACAGGTAGTACCACTCGCAGAAGCTGCAGCCGAACGGCAGTTCACCGTACTGCACGACGAAGTACGGCGTACCGCTGCGGTCCTGCACGCAGGCCAGGCCAACGGCGGTATAGCCGTCCATCTCCTTGGGCGCAGCAATGGCCTGGCGTGCGCCGTCCTTTTCGATTTCCAGCGTGGTCAGCCGGGAAGCGTCCGTGTCTTGGGTGGGCTGGGCCGCCAGGTGCAGGCGGGTGCCTTGGCAATCGATATGCATGCCGGTCTCGTCGCGCGTAAGAGAGGTGGGATGGTCCGCAACGGCAGCCGCAGGCGCGGCCGGCGTCGCTGCCGGGTCAGTGGAAGCAGGGGCCGCCGGTGCAGCCGCGTCAGGGCCGCTGCAGGCAGCAAGCATCAGGGCCAGTACGGGGGCAACGGGAGACAGACGCATGCGGGGCTCCTTGGGTGAATCACACGACCGCTCGCAGGCGGTCGCTCAGGGATCAGATCGATTCGTCCTCACGCTTGACCAGTTGCCAGCACGGCTTCTGGGCAAAGGTGTAGATCTGCTGGTCACTGGTATCGGGAGTGCGCATCTGCACCTGTACCTGGCCATCGGGCAGGCGGGTGACCTGCATCTCGCGGCCCTGGCGCTGCAGCGTGGCCGGGTCCGGCATCACCGGCCATTCGACCTTGGCAAGCGGCACCTTCTCCTCCACCTTGCGTGGCTCCGGCTCGGCTTCGCTGTCGATGTGGCTGTCCAGCAGCGGATCGGCAGTGGACGTTTCCTGCAGCGCGATCTCGTTGCCGAAATGCTTGAGGAAGTCGTCGAAGACCGGATGGGGGCAGCTGGCAGAAGCCTCTGCCGGGGCCGCGGCAACCGGCGTGGCCGGCGTCGTGGCGGTGGCCGTGCTGGTCGGAGCCGGTACGGCGGCGTCAGCGGGGGCTGCCTGGGGCGCAGGCTTGCAGCCGGACAGCGCAAGCCCCAGGGCAAGCGCAAGCAGGGCAACGGGGCGGAGCTGGTTCACGGGATCCTCCTGATTCCGGGCGGTCGCGCGCGGTTCCGGCGCGGTAGGGAGGCAAGGATAGCCATGCCTCGGTCAATTCAGTTTCAACATCCGCTGTCAGGAATATCCCGACATGCCGAATTGTGACTAATATCACACTAATACTGAAATCAACGTCATCGCAGCAGCCGTTAGACTACGCCGCACACGCTTCGACCCTGGCCCCATGCGCGCATTCCTGCTTGCCCTCTCCCTGCTGCTGCCAACGCTGTGGCCTGGTGGTGCGGCCGCGCTGGAGGTCCGGGAAGGCGATCTGCTGTTCGTCACCGCCGGCCATGCCGGCCTGAGCGCGGCCATCGACGATGCCACCGGCAAGCAGGGCGCACCCAGCTTCGATCACGTGGCCCTGGTCGCTGCGGCGCCAGACGGCTGGGAGGTACTGCATGCGGATGAGAAAGGCTCGCGCCGGCAGACGCTGGATCAGTTCCGCGAGGACGCCCGAGGCAAGCAGCGGCAGGTCGTGGTCTATCGGCTGCGCGCATCGCAGCAGGCTGCCATCAAGGATGCGATCGCGACCGCACGCATGATGCTGGGCAAGCCCTACAACACGTCGTATGTGTTGAATGAGGACAGCTACTACTGTTCGGATTTCATCGAACGTGCGTTCCGTGCGCACCATGTGTTCGCACTGCAGCCGATGAACTTCCGCAACCCGAAGACCGGGCAGATCGCACGGCACTGGGTCGATCTCTACCGCGCCATGGGCATGGAGGTGCCGCAGGATCAGCCGGGCACCAACCCGAACGACATGTCAGCAGCGCCGGTGCTGCAACGCATTGGCGTGCTGGAATAAGCGAAGCCCCGCACGGGGCGGGGCTTCGCGCATCACAGGAAGTGGGTACCGAAGTCACTCCTCCTCGTCCTGCCCACCCTGTTGCTGGTTGCGCTGGTTGCGCTGCTGCTGTTCCTGCTGCTGTTGCTGCTGCTGGTCGCGGCCACGCCCCTGCTGCTGATCCTGCTGGTTCTGCTGGCCCTGCTGCTTCTGGTTCGGGTTCTGGTTCTGCTGTGCCATGTCCGATCTCCAAAGCCACACGCGGAATGCGGTGGACGGGGTCATCGTCTGCAGCGAAGAGTTAATCGCGCGTTGGTGGGCGGCTACATTGGTGTGTACGCGCGTGAATGAACGGGCAAAGCCCCTTGCGGCACAAGCCGATGAAGGATTCATATGGGTTCGGCATGTGCTCATGCCGTCAGCCCGACTGCGCGCATTCATGGCGTGCTCTGCTGGAAACACGCGCTGAACGGAGCTGGCGTCCTGCTCGCGCACGGACGCCAGCCCTGCACTCACGGCATCACCGGCGGCACATACGCCAGGGTCATGCCCAGCAGCCACAACAGGCCCAGCACCAGCGGGATGTGCACCAGCAACTGGATGAAGGTGAAGCCCACGATGTCGCGTGCCTTCAGCCCCAGCACGCCCAGCAATGGCAGCATCCAGAACGGGTTGATCAGGTTCGGCAGCGCTTCGGCCGCGTTGTAGACCTGCACTGCCCAGCCCAGGTGCGCCTTCAGCTCGTTGGCGGCCTGCATCACGTACGGCGCCTCGATGATCCACTTGCCGCCACCGGACGGCACGAAGAAGCCCAGCACCGCCGAGTAGATGCCCATCACCAGCGCGAAGCTATCGGTGCTGGCCACGTGCACGAACAGGCTCGACAGCCGGTGCGCCAGGGTCTGCCCGTCACCACCGGCGGCGTGGGTGAGGATCATCGCGATACCGCCGTACAGCGGGAACTGGATCAGCACGCCGGTGGTGCTCGGCACCGCCTTGGCCACAGCGTTGAGGAAGCTGCGCGGGCGCCAGTGCAGCAGCAGGCCCAGCGAAATGAAAAGGAAGTTGTAGGTGTTGAGGTTGGCGATGGCAGTGACCACCGGCTTGTTGGCGAACTCGTTGAACAGCCAGCCGAACGCCAGCAGCGAGAGCAGCACGGTCAGCAGCGGGCTGTATTCCAGCCATTCGCCCGGGCGCGTGCGTCGCTGCAGCGGTTCCGGCTCGGCCTGCGCAGCGCCGGGAAATTCCTCGGCGGTACGCGCACTGCCGGCTGCAGGCGCGGTCAGCCAGGCGATCAGCAGCGAGACAAGGATCAGCACTGCGGTCAGGGCGATCGACTGCCACAGAAAGATGGTTTCGGTGAACGGCAATACGCCGGTGATCTCCACCAGGCCCGGCGGCATGCTGGCCGGGTTGGCCTGCAACTGTGCGGCCGACGAGCTCAGCCCCATCGCCCACACTGCGCCCAGGCCGAGATAGGCCGACGCACCGGCGGCGCGGTAGTCCATGCGCAGTTCGGTGCGACGGGCCAGCGCGCGGACCAGCAGGCCACCGAACACCAGCGAGAAGCCCCAGCTGAGCAGCGAGGCGAGCATGCTGACCAGGCCCACGTACACCACCGCACCGCGACCGGTGCGCGGCACCCGGGCCAGGAAATCGATGAAGCGTGCGACCACCGGCGCGGTCGCCACGGCGTAGCCGCCGATGACCACGAAGGCCATCTGCATGGTGAAGGGGATCAGGCTCCAGAAGCCGTCACCAAAGGCGCTGGCGGTGGCCTGAGGGGTCGAACCGAAGCCCATCGCGGCCAGCGCGACAATGACCACGCCCAGCACCGCGAACACATACGCATCGGGGAACCACTTTTCCGCCCAGGCGGCCGAGCGCAGCGCTGCGCGCGCCATCCAGCCGTCCTGTACTGCTGCCGTCGAGGCCATCGCCTACCCTCCCAGGTTCGATGGACCGATTCTGGGCGGTGGGGTGTGGGCTGTCTGCCACCTATTGGTCGTAGGTGGCGGTAGTGCCGGCCGCTGGCCGGCACGCTCTTAGAAGCTGTACTTCGTAGTGAACTGCAACCGGGTGATGTCACCCTTGTTGCCGTTCTCCACTTCGCGACGGC
>NZ_JBHHMJ010000005.1:0-327 GCF_042136455.1 Stenotrophomonas sp. 3diitr2024 | reverse complement strand
ACGTCGCCCTTGTTGTGCAGATCCAGCCGCATCGGCTCGGTGGAGCCCTTGATCGCTGCACTGCCGACTTTCTTCTCATCGACGATGCGGTTGTAGAACGGCGAACCGGGCACGTCCAGCTCCGGATGTGCAGCCTGGAAGGTGATCGCGTCCGGGCGCTGGCGCGTGCGCGAGGTGGCGTCGGAGTTGGACGATTCGGCGAACAGCACCAGGCTGCCATCGGCACGGAATGGAGCCAGTGCCGCGGCCAGTGCCTGCGGCGTGTTGCGCTGCTGGCGCTGCGGGTCGGGCTGGGACGCCGCCAGCAGCTTGCGCGAGGCGTGTGCC